>NZ_JBYCCV010000008.1:0-104283 GCF_057473825.1 Aliterella sp. E5.1 | reverse complement strand
AGCCCCTGACTGAGTAGGCGTCAACAAACTGACGACTACAAGATTGACAATGATAGTTCTGTTTCCCGCGACGATGACCATTCTTGGTCACATAAGTTGAGGTGCAATGTTGACATTCCATTTCTCCCTTATTCATTCCATCCCTTTTTTATGCAACGCCAGAGTTTGAGTTTAGCTTCTCTGTCTCGGCGCTCTTGTTCTGCACCGGGGGATAATACTTCTGCAACTAATTCTGGTGCGCCTGTTAAATGTCCATCCTCATTTAGCAAAATTGCTAATCGTTCATTAGTAATCCAAATTACATCAGGAATTACGCTGTCGTTATCTGTAAATATGATGCCAGGATGGATATTAGTCTGCCCTAAGCCTTTAACTCTTAACCAAGGTTCTAGCTCAATGCAAATATTACCACAAGTTTCTTGATGTGTCCCATGGGGCGCTCTGGTTACAAACAATTCTCCATCAACGATTTCATAGCGCTTATCGTCGCTACTAGCTAGGAGGTCAATGTCTGTAGTAGTCCAGCGCACTCTGTCGGTTGTATTCTGACTCATGGCATTTTACTTATCCCGGCATTGTTATCTTTTAGGATAATGCAGTTAGCTTGTAGCTATCTGTACTCTATCCTCCACAACTCTCGCTGCATAGGTAGTTATGCTAACCGTTTCATCGTTTAAGCACTGTCCGGTTGCAAGGTTAAAGTTTTGCTTATAGATTGGCGATGCTACTTTAGTTATGCCATTGCGATCGCCTATTATCCCTCGTGATAGCACAAAGGCTTTGCTAAATGGATCGTAGTTACTAATCGCATACACATCATTAGTATTTCCTACTCTAAAAATTGCTACTTGTTCTCCTGCAACTAATGCACATACTCCGGTATTTGGGGCAATGTCTGCAATTGCACAAATATCAACCCATTTAGTTTTAGGTAAAGCTTGAACCATTTTATGTCTCCTATAATTTTTTCCTAACAATACTACGAGATTGGGGCTGTTAGTTTCTCCGATTCGTAAGCGGGGCGTTTTTGTTCTCTTTCTTCTACATACATTAGGCTTGGATCTGGTGTATCGGAATTAACAAAATGGCGGAATCGCTTGAGTTTTTCAGGGTCTTCAATGGTTGCTTTCCACTCGCATTCGTAGGTATTTACTAAATACTGCATTTCTTGTTCTAATTCTGCGGCGATTCCCAAGGAATCATGAATTACTACTTGCTTAAGATAGTCAATTCCACCTTCAAGCTTGTTAAACCAAGTTGCGGTTCTTTCTAATCTATTGGCGGTACGAATATAAAACATTAAGAAACGATCTAAATACTTAATCAATGTTTCTCTGTCTATATCTTCAGCGAGTAGAATTGCGTGCTGTGGCTTCATTCCGCCGTTACCACATACATACAAATTCCAGCCTTTTTCGGTAGCGATGATGCCAAAATCTTTACTTTGCGCTTCCGCACATTCCCTCGTACAGCCAGATACAGCCGATTTTAGCTTGTGAGGCGATCGCAATCCACGATAACGCAATTCTAAATCGATTGCTAGTGTTGTAGAATCTTGTACTCCAAATCTACACCAAGTGCTACCTACACAAGATTTGATTGTTCTTAATGCCTTACCGTAAGCGTGTCCTGATTCAAATCCCGCCTCAATTAATTTGCGCCAAATATGAGGTAATTGATCGACTCTCGCTCCTAATAAATCGATTCTTTGTCCGCCAGTAATTTTGGTATAAAGCCCAAATTCTTTAGCTACTTCTCCTAAGACAATTAATTTATCTGGAGTCAATTCACCGCCGGGAACTCTAGGAATTACCGAATAAGTACCGTCTTTTTGAATATTGGCTAAAAATGCGTCGTTGGTATCTTGCAAACCTACATGAGGCTGATTCAAAATGTAATCATTCCAAGTTGAGGCGAGAATCGAAGCTACCGCAGGCTTACAAATTTCGCATCCTCTACCTTGTCCGTGCTTTTCTAGCAATTCATCGAAAGTAATAATTTTTTGACTGCGGACTAAGTGGTAAATTTCTTGACGGGAATAAGCAAAGTGTTCGCAGAGATGATTTTTTACTTCTATCCCGGCTTTTTTCATTTCGTACTTAAGCAAATCTGTTACTAATGGGACGCAACCACCACAACCTGTACTTGCTTTAGTACACTTTTTGACGCTACCTATATCGGTGAAATTGTTTTCTTGAATCGCCGTGCAAATTTGTCCTTTACTCACATTATTACAAGAGCAAATTTGTGCTGTATCTGGGAGATTTTCTACTCCCATTGCTGTTGTGGTTTTACCTTCTCGTGGTGGTAATAATAAATCTTCTGGGTGAGGTGGTAAAGCAATACTATTTTGGACAAATTGCAGCAATGTACCGTAACTTGCAGCATCGCCGACCAAAACTCCACCTAATAAACGGCTACCATCAGAATTGACAACGAGTTTTTTATAAACTCCAGTAATTGTATCTGTAATTGTAATTTCTTTAGCCTCAGCAGTCTTAGCAAAAGCATCGCCAAAACTAGCTACATCTACGCCCAAAAGTTTCAACTTTGTAGACATATCAGCGCCTACAAACGTACTATCAGGAATATTACTTATTACTTTTGCGGCTACGCTTGCCATTGTATAACCAGGCGCAACTAAGCCATATATTCGGTTTTGATAAAGGGCGCATTCACCGATCGCATATATATCAGCATCGGAGGTTTGACAATGCTCGTTAATTACAATACCACCGCGATCGCCTACTTTTATGCCGCATTCTTTGGCAATTTCGTCGCGGGGGCGAATACCTGCTGAAAATACGATCATATCTGTCTGTAGCTCGGAGCCATCAGCAAAGGTCATTTTGGCAACTTTACCGTCAATGCTGACAATTTCTGTGGTCGATTTATTAGTATGGACGCTAACACCTAATTCTTCTATCTTGTTGCGAAGAACATTACCGCCCGTGTCGTCTATTTGCATTGGCATTAATCTCGGTGCAAACTCTACTACATGAGTTTTTAAGCCCATATTTTTCAGCGCGTTAGCACATTCTAAGCCTAATAATCCACCGCCAATTACTACCCCAGTTTGGCAATTTTTGGCATACGCAGACATTGCTTCCAAGTCTTCAATCGTGCGATAAACAAACGTTCCCGCACTTTCTTTACCTTTAATTGGCGGTACAAAAGGATAAGAACCTGTAGCTAATACTAATTTATCGTAATTAATTGCTAAACCATTGGCACTATGAACTACTTTTTGTTGACGATCGATTTCAATAGCGCGATCGCCTATATGAATATTAATATTGTTTTCTTGATATAAGCCTGGTGTAACTAACGTTAAATCTGCGGCGGTTTTGCCCGAAAAGTAGCCGCTTAAATTAACTCGATCGTAGGCTACGCGGGGTTCTTCGCAGAATGTAATTATGTTCCAATTTGCGATCGCACCAGTGGCAATAATTTCTTCTAGAAACTTATGCCCTACCATGCCATTTCCGACTACCACAAGGTTCTTTTTTGCTGTCATTGATTTTGGTTGCCTTAAAGTTTTATTATCCTAATAAGACATTTAGAATAATTCCTCAGTTAATTTGTATCAAAGACAACAAAAATCTGTTATTGATGCAGAAATTGAATTCAATTAATTCAATTTCTGCATTTAATTAAGTCTTAAGAAAAATAACCAGCTTTTAATTGCTCAAATAACTGAGATACTTTGCTTAAATCTTTATCGCCAGGATTGCGTTCAACTCCGCTAGATAAATCGATTCCATTTGGTTTTACTTGACTTAAAGCATCAAGTATGTTCACTGGTGTCAATCCTCCAGCTAATAACCAGGCACATTTAGGGGTAAATTCCTGCAAAGTTTGCCAATCTAAAGTTTTACCCGTACCCCCTAGTTGCTGAGGATCGTAGGCATCAAGCAGCAACGTATCAACGTAGCTTGTGTAAATATGTACTTGTTCTAGCGCTTGAGCGTTTTTCACCCTCAACGCTTTGATAATTTCTACATCTGGCAAAACTTGGCGAAGCTGGGAGCAAAAGTCTGGAGATTCATCGCCGTGTAACTGTACCCCCGTCAAACTAGCCTCCGCCAATATCTGCTCAATTTCTGCAATAGTGGAATTTGCAAAAACGCCAATCCGCTCTACATTGTCTGGTAACTGTTCCCTTACCGCCTGAATTTGCTTGCAAGTAACATAACGCGGTGAAGCTGGTACACAAATAAACCCAAGGGCGTTTGCACCCAAAGAGGCGATCGCTTTTCCTTGGTCTGGTCTAGTAATCCCGCAAATTTTGACTCGCATTGCAATTGTTATTAAAACTTTAATTAACTTTTAAAACAGATTTTAGTTCTGTGCCAGTCTATTTTGATAATCCTTAAGTTGTTAATATCCTTTTTTCGGGAGGAATCACCTTGATTAATTTGATGTTACTAGCTGCTGTCCAGCCAACGGTTCCTGATACTGTGAGATGGAGTTGGACAGGAACGGGGATTATTGTAGGTATTAGTTTAGTAATCCTATTTATTGCGAGTAGAACTATTCGTTATCCTCAAGCTGGTCCTAAGATGCCTTTACCGTTCCCTGCGCTGTTCAATAACCCCAGCGTTGGTACGTTTCTAGCTTCAATGAGCTTCGGTCACATTCTTGGTATTGCTACCGTCTTGGGGCTGACAAATATTGGTGTCTTGAAGTAAGTCCCTTTAAAAAATTCCTAACTGTAAAGGCGCATTCCTGCGCCTTTATTGGTTAGACATTCTCGCAATTGCTTGCAAGTACGGATTATGCGAATAGTTATCTGTCGCGCTGCGGACAGTCAATTGTCTATCCTAGGAGTTACAGGCTGCAATAGCTAAATATATATTAGTCGCTTGGAAATATTTATTTTTAGGAATTAATGCCATGCAAACAGGTTGGCGAGTTGGATCTTTATTTGAAATACCCTTATTTTTAGACCCGCTATGGTTTGGGATTTTAGCGATCGCTACAGTAAATTTTGGCGTTGCTTATACTCAGTGGGGAAGTGTACTCTCTTGGAGTGCGGGGCTAGTAATGGCTCTGATGTTGTTTGGTTCAGTATTGTTGCACGAACTAGGTCATAGTTTAGTGGCGCAAAAACAAGGAATTAAGGTTAAATCAATTACTTTATTTTTCTTTGGTGGAATCGCGGCGATTGAAGAAGAATCAAAAACTCCTGGTGGAGCATTTCAAGTTGCGATCGCAGGACCCGCCGTTAGTATTGGGTTATTCGTTATTTTGGGCTTACTCAGTCAAGTATTGCCAAGCGGTAGTTTGGTCAGCGCCATGACTGGAGACTTAGCCAAAATCAACATAGTTCTTGCCCTATTTAACTTAATTCCTGGCTTACCTTTAGACGGCGGACAAGTTTTGAAAGCTGCGGTATGGAAAGCCACAGGCGATCGCTTTAAAGCTGTACATTGGGCAGCAAGAGCGGGGCTAATTTTGGGTTGGAGTGCGATCGCGGCGGGTTTAGCAATTGACTTTTTTACAGGCGAACTGATTACTGGCTTGTGGATTGCCTTACTAGGTTGGTTTGGGATTCGCAATGCCAACGCCTACAATAGCGTAACTTCCTTACAAGAAATTTTGCTGAAGTTAGTTGCTAGTGATGCGATTAGCAGCGATTTTCGGGTCATTGATGCCGATCAAACCTTGCGTTCTTTTGCAGACTCTTATTTACTCCAAACCACCACTCCAGAGGTCTATTTTGCGGCTTCTGAGGGCAGATACCGAGGCATGGTATCGGTTGACGATTTGCGGGCTGTAGAGCGTGGCGAGTGGGAAGACAAAACATTGCAAGATATATTGCATCCATTAGCAGAAGTTCCCTCGGTTAAAGAGTCTACACCGCTTGTCGAAGTAATTAATCAGTTAGAAACCCAGCAATTGCCACGGATTGTAGTTCTATCTCCCGCCGATGCGGTAGCAGGAGTAATTGATCGCGGCGATATTGTCCGGGCGGTGGGTGCAAAGCTCAATAAACCATTTTCTGAAGCCGATATCAAGCGGGTTAAAGATGATGGTAGTTTTCCCCCAACATTACAATTGGGTGCGATCGCTAAATCTACAAAAGGCTAGATATTGCTTCCCATTCTACGGAAGACAAAGGCTGTACCTCTAATTGAATGTTAAAGCGATTTCTAGCAGCAGCAGTCAAAGCTTCTATTACAGCGACTGGTTCAATTAGAGGTAAATTTATGGGCTGGAAAACTTCTTCACCAAACACTTTTGCAAATAACTCCTTATCTGGCGCGAGACGCATCGAACCATGTTGCAATACTGCATTCCCGCGCTTCAACTGAGCGCTACCAATTAACTTATTACCATCTGGTAGCACCAAATCTGCCCCAGTAGCCGTACCAAAACAGTTGGGGTTGTGAATGTATCCCCGCCCAGCATTGCCGTAGTGCAACTCTACGCCTAAAGTTTGCCACCCTCTAATCAAAAACTCGCAAACTTGCTGATACACCTGCATTCGACTACCTTTGAATCCTGATGCGATCGCCGCATAAGTTAAGTCTCCTTGATGCAGTACCGCCCTTCCACCCGTAGGACGACGTACCAAGTCTATAAGCTTGCCATTCCAGGTAATTTGCTGCCAATGGGTAGGAAAACTAGATTGATGATAACCCAAGGAAATTGCTACAGGCGACCAAGTATAAAAACGCAAAGTTGGCGGATGCAAACCTAACAGATGTTGCTCTAATAACCACCTGTCAATTGCCATTTGCACCCGCCCCGATGCTGCGAGTAGCGGTATTAGCCGCCAAAGAGGTTTAGGCAACGCCAAATTCCGCTTGCAAGGCTTCATCATTGTCATCGGCGATCGTGGCGACGATTGTGATGATGCGAGAAATCTCACCTGGTGACAATTCTGCTAAAGTACGTGTCGATAGGGCGACAACTTGCTCGTTAAAAATGCCAAAACAAGCTTCAAAGGTATTAGCCCAATTCATTTCTAACAGCTTCCGCATCAACCCCGCATCATCTTTGGTAGGCAAATTCAATACCTTAGCCCAAACTGTCAGCGTGTCTTCATCTGTTAATCCCGTCAGTTGTACAAATACTTCTACGCTACCGTACTTAAATTTCCATAAATAGGCTGTACCTGTATTGCTCACCATTGCGCTATCGTCTTGTTCGAGGCTGGCAATTACGGTTTGAATTACGTCTACATGACTAGATGGCGTTTCTTCGAGCAATTCGTCAACCAATTGTTCGCTGGGTATAGATTGAGTTGTAGCTGTTTCTGCGTTTGTCATAATAACTCCTAAAATATCTTATTTTTAATTGCTTAGACCTACTCTATCGTCTTTGAGCCACTCCCATGGCTGAAGCGCGCGGGATTCAGGATTTAAGCAGGGATTGCAAGCATTACCACCTGTCTTACATCCCCAATCCTATGATTTAGATCCTAACTATTTTAATAATTAAAGTCAGTAAAGAAGTTGCCTCTCTATTGCGCTACAAAACCTACGAAGCTGATTGTCTGTAAATTCATGAAACTAATAAGCAATTAGTTGTCAAGTGACAACTAATTGCTTAAGTTTTAACCTATAAATATATAAAGGTTTATACGCCAAG
This sequence comes from Aliterella sp. E5.1, assembly GCF_057473825.1. Lineage (NCBI taxonomy): Bacteria > Bacillati > Cyanobacteriota > Cyanophyceae > Chroococcidiopsidales > Aliterellaceae > Aliterella > Aliterella sp. E5.1. The sequence goes on along the minus strand of NZ_JBYCCV010000008.1, from coordinate 96,684 downwards.
AAGAACTCACTTAAAGCCAGAAATTGAGGCTGATTTAAAGTATGCCGAACAAAATGGATGGCGCGTTGAGCTTGGCGGATCTCATGCTTGGGGTAAAATCTACTGTCCATATAACGACAAAGAGTGTAGATGTGGGAATTTTTGTATATCTAGTATTTGGAGTACGCCACAAAGCTCAGGGAATCATGCAAAACAGATTCGTCGGATAGTTGATAACTGTACGATCCACAAAAATTGAGAAGATCCTTGTGAGGGAGAAAAATAAACAATGAAAGATTATGATTTCACATTAAAGTTTAATCTCCAAGAGCCTCAGACCGATCCTGACGATTATGTTGAGAGACTATATGCAGGTGGCTGTGACGATGCCTTAATTGGAGTTGGCTTGAAAGGATATATTTTACTAAACTTCATCCGTGAGGCATCCTCAGCCTATGAAGCTATTGCTAGTGCGATTACTGATGTGAAAACCGTTATTCCATCCGCTACTTTGATTGAAGCAGCACCGGATTTTGTTGGTTTGACAGATGCAGCTAAAATTCTTGGATGCACTCGACAAAATATGAGAAATCTGATTTTCAACAGCGAACAGATTTCTCCGATTCCTGTCTATGAAGGTACGCCTTCTATTTGGCACTTAGCAGAAATTTTGATTTGGTTGCGTGAAGTCAAAATGTACTCAATTGATGACTCGTTACTAGAGGTTGCTAAAACCACTATGAACTTTAACATTGCTAAAAGTTATCAAAAAATTGAGCCAGGTTTCCAGGAAAATATTAAGTGTTTGTTTTTTTAGATTAAGAAGCGATCGCACTTTCTACAATTTACCCATTATGACTATGCCACAATCGAGGTAACGCACTACGAACCGCAGCTATGAGCAATCCAATTCTAGTTACAGGTGCTACAGGCAACGTCGGAGCGGAAATCGTGCGCCAACTGAGGGCAGGAGAGTATCATTTTAGAGTTGCTCAACGAAATCTCCAACACAGTAGCAACTGGTCGCCAGACTCAACTATTGAGTATGTTGAGTTTGATCTCACACAACCACAAACCTTTGCTCAAGCTTTTCAAGGCGTTAAAAAAGTCTTTTTGATCCGTCCGCCTGCTATTTCTCAAGTAAAAACCTATCTCTATCCAGCTATTGATAGTGCGATCGCATCCGGTGTCGAACAAATTGTTTTTTTATCTATACTTGGAGCCGAAAGCAACTCTATCGTACCCCACGCCAAAGTAGAAAAGTATATTCAATCGGTTGGTATACCTTACACTTTTCTGCGCGCTAGTTTCTTTATGCAAAACTTAAGCACAACGCATCGCCAAGATATTCAAGAGCGTAATGAGATATTTTTACCCGCAGGAAAAGGGAAAACAAGTTTTATTGATGTGCGAGATATTGCCGCAGTTGCGGTTAAAGCCTTAACAGAAGTTGGTCATCAAAACCAAGCTTACAGTCTTACAGGTAGCGAAGCTTTAGACTACTACCAAGTAGCAGAAATATTTACAGAGGTACTTGGCAGACCAATATTGTACAAAAATCCTTCAATTATTAAATTTGCCCTCAGTATGTACAAACGAGGTTTAGATATTCAATTTATTGCCGTCATGATTGGTATCTACACGACGGCAAAGTTGGGGCTTGCAGGTAAATTGACAACCAACACCCAAGATATTCTCCAAAGAGCGCCGATCAGTATGCGACAGTTTGTAGAAGATTATCGAGATTGTTGGGTAGAACCTATTTCATCACTACAGGTTTTGCGCTAGGGATAGTAATATCTATCGGAGTTACTTGAGTTGCAAGTTGATTTAATGGCGGTTGGATTGCGGTAGTATTGCCTACAACCAAAGTGACCAGATTTTCGGGCTTGAGATAGGTTTTAGCTACTCTCTGTACATCCGCCGCCGTAGTTGCTTTTACACCCTTTTCGTAGCGAAAAATAAAATCCTCCGGATAGCCGTAATATTCGTAACGCATCAGTCGAGACAAAGTTTGACTAGGATCTTCAAAATTAAATACAAAAGAATTTAAAGTTGAATCTTTGGCAAAGGCAAGCTCTGCCGGGGTGACGGGTTTAGCTTTCAATCTCTCAATTTCTGCGCCAATTGCTTTAATAAAAGGCACGGTAGCATCAGAGCGAGTTTGTCCGCCAGCCAAAAAAGTTCCAGGGTAATCGTAGTTAGGATTCCAGCTACCGTAAACAGTGTAAGCAAGTCCTTGACGCGATCGCACGGAATTAAACAATCGTCCGCCAAACCCATTTAACACCCCGCTCAACACATCTAACGCCGCATAATCTGGACTATCTAGCTTTCCGCCTAAGTGACCGATTTGCACGTAACTTTGGGTAAGTTGGGGCTGATTGACAACAAAAACACCGCCCGTTTTCGCTTGGGAAACTGCTGGTAAAGTGGGCTTGACTAGCTTGGGGTTAGCTTTCCAATCGCCTAAGTTTTTTTGAATAAGCGATCGCATTTGAGCGGAGTTAAAATCGCCTACAATTCCCAAAATTATATTGTTGGGGTGAAAATACTTTTGATAAAACCCTACTAAATCCTCGCGGGAAATATTATCGATAGTTGCATATTCTACCGTGCGGGCGTAGGGACTCGCATCGCCATAAAGCAACTTTTGAAACTCTCGCTCTGCTATACCTTGAGGATCGTCATTACGCCTGGCAATTCCTCCGCGTACCTGAGTTTTGGCTAATTCTAGCTGTTGCTGGTCAAAAACCGGAGTTCTCAATACCTCGCTAAATAACTCAAACACGGTTGGTAAATCTTCACTTAAAGCATTAAAACTAGCACTACCGGAAGTCGTACTAATTCCCGTTTCTACACTAGCCGCCCGTTGTTCGAGTAGCTGGTTGAGTTCATCCGGGGAATGCTTTGTAGTACCACCAGTACGCATTACTGTACCTGTAAGCCCCGCTAAACCCACCTTATCCGCGTTTTCAAAGCGATCGCCTGTCCGAATTAGCGCCGTACCGCCTACCAAAGGCAATTCTCGATCTTCTAACAAGTACACGATCATGCCATTATCCAGTACAAATCGCTCGTACTTAGGCAACTTTATTTCTGGTAAGGGTGCAAACTTCAATTGGTCATAATGCTGTGCTGTGGCTGCCATACTAGGCAAACCCAGCAATACAACTAGCAGCATCGAGACGAATGCTACTGTCCACTTAATAGATAATTTCATAGTTTCCTTTAACTTTCTTTTGGCAACAAACGCCCAATTGTGCGATTTTCTGGCTTAAAAGTAGCTACTGCGACTCTCTGCACATCCGCCGCCGTTACCGCGCTCAAACGCTCCAATTCCTTAAACAGATTGCGCCAGGAGCCAGTTTTTACTTCATATTCGAGCAATAACTGAGCCATGCCAGAATTAGAATCAAGACTCCGCAATAATCCCGCTCGTGCTTGAGTTTTCACCCGCTCTAACTCTGTTGCTGACACTGGCTCGGTTTTTAACCTGTCAATTTCTGCTCTTAACCCTGTCGCCACTTGCTCAACAGTTCGATTAGGCGCAGTTAGAGCATAAAACAGCAGCAAATTTGGGTATTTATCCCCAGGAAAACCGCTAAATCCTTGAGCATTTAGGGCTAATTGCTGCTTTTCTACCAAAGACTTATACAGCCTTGAAGTGCGTCCATCACTTAGCAAACTGCCAATTAGTCCATAAATTACATTATCTGGGTGGGTAATCGCTGGGCGGTGGTAAGCTTCCAAATACCAAGGCTGGGAAGGTAGCTTTAATTCAACTTCTCTAACTTCTGTTTGTTTGGGTTCTACAGCTTTTAGCTTAGGTGGTGAAGGTTTGGCTTTAAAGCGTCCAAAATAAGTTTGAGCTAGTTGTTTTACCTGTTTTGGGTTGACATCTCCGACAAGAGCGATCGTAATATTACTCGGAACGTAGTAGGTATCAAAAAATTGTTGGACATCTTGGCGCGTTAGATTGCGGATATCTTGCTCGTAGCCAATGGTTGGACGCTTGTAGGGATGGAGGGTGTAGGCTTTGTCCAATAACGCCTCAATCATTTTACCAATGGGGGAATTATCTACCCGCAAGCGCCGCTCTTCTAGAATTACATCTTTTTCTTTGTAAAACTCCCGAAATACTGGCTCTAAAAATCGTTCTGATTCTAGCGACATCCAAAGCTCTAACTTATTGGCGGGAAAGCTATAAAAATAACGCGTAGCTTCGACAGAAGTAGTAGCATTTAAGCCTACACCCCCAGATTGCTGGACAATTTGCCCTAATTCATTTTTTTTAACTAATTTGAGGGCTTCGGCTTCTACTTTTTTAAACTCTGTTTGCAGTGCTGCAACTTCTTCGCCTTTAGCTTTTCGGACTTCGATTTGCTCGGATAAAGTATCTAAGCGGTTGAGCAGGGGTTTTTCGGCGGTATAGTTTTTAGTACCAATGCGCTGCGTACCTTTAAACGCCAAGTGTTCGAGAAAGTGAGCTACACCAGTTTTACCCGTCGGCTCATTTGCTCCGCCTACATCGGCGTAAGTCAGAAAAGAGACTACTGGCGCTTGGTGGCGCTCTAAAACCAAAAATTTCATGCCATTATCTAGGCGAAACTCGGTTAATTTATCGGCAACGCGATCGAAGTACGGTGTAATGGACTTATTAACTTTGGGTGGAGTTTCGGTAAGGGCAAATGCTGTCCCTGGAAATAACCCGCAGCCTAGCATCGTGACTACGAGCAAGGCAATTAAAAGCCGATACCATTTGTACGGCATAGATAACGGACGAGAACGACTAATCGGCTGACTCATAAGTAAAAGTTTGCAGTACGATGTAACAATAAAATCCGTTAAAGTTTGCGACTGCCTGAGCGCAATATTAGACAATAATGCTACAGAAGCATTGCGGTAATCTAAACATACAATTATATGCAAGTTTTCAACCGTCCTTCTCAATCAGAAGATTCTTCGCGCGATCGCATCAAGAAAGCTGCAATAAAGTTGTTTGCTGCTCGTGGCTTTGATGGCACTACTACCCGCGAGTTGGCAGAGGCGGCGGGGGTTGCCGAAGGTACTCTATTTCGCCATTTTGACAACAAAAAAGCAATTTTAATTGAAGTAGCTACTCAAGGATGGATAGATATTCTGACCGATTTGCTGACGGAACTAAGCGAAATGGGCAGCTACAAGGCGGTAGCGCAGGTTATGCGGCGCAGAATATGGGATTTTAGAAAAAATGCCGATTTAATGCGAGTTTGCTTTATGGAAGCCCAATTTCACCCGGATTTGCGTGATCGCATTCAGTTAGAAGTAATTGACAAAATGACCCATGTTGCTGAAGGTTTTTTTCAATCGGCTATGGATAAAGGTATCTATCGCCCGATGAATCCGAAATTGGTGGCGCAGGTGTTTTTAGGAATGTTTGTGGTGGCTGGATTTAGTCACAATACGCTGATGGAGCCGGATGCGTCGCCTCAAGTTATGAAGGAGATGGCGGAGGGTTTGGCGGAGATTTTTCTCAATGGTGTGTTGGTGAAAAGTTAAATAACTAAGAAAAACCGGATATGGGGGGTCTGCCCCCCAAACCCCCCATTGGGGGACGAGTTGCTCCCCCAAACCCCCTGCAAAAGTGTCTTATCTTTAGGTACGGAAGTTCCTGAGCAATATACCTCTTTGCGGGTGATGCCAACTAAATCTGTAAACCGCTAAATTCTGGTAAGACCTAGTTTAGTTAGTAAGTGTTGTAGTAGCCGTAATTATGTTGAAAGATACTTTACGCGATCGCCGACAAAAATTAGCTAGACTCATCGATTTTCCGATTATTCTGTGGTCGGGTAAAAGTATGGGGCGCAATTTTGCTGCTAACACTTTTCCTTTTCGCGCCAGCAGCCATTTTCTCTATTTTGCGGGGCTAAATCTAGAAAATGCGGCAATTAGGCTAGAAAATGGCAGTTTAGAATTATTTATGGACGATCCGCCTAGTAGTAATACTCTATGGCATGGGGAAACGCCAAACCGTGAGGAAATTGCGGAAACTATTGGCGCTGATTTCGCTTACACGTTTGCAAAGTTAAGGCTGAGTACCTATAAAACTGCCACAATTCCTGTGCAGGATATTGTTACTAGACAACAACAAGATAAATGGTTGCAACGTAAGGCTAGTTTAGAAGGTATTGATTTAAAGTTAGCTCAGGCGATCGCACAGTTGCGTCTTGCTCACGATGATGCGGCTTTAACAGAAATGAGACAAGCGGCGCAAGTAACTGTAAAAGCTCACCTTGCAGGAATAGAAGCAACTAAAAGCGCCAAAAATGAGTCAGAAGTCCGCGCGGCTATGGAGCAAGTAATATTAGCCAATAATATTACTTGTGCTTATTCTAGTATCGTTACGGTACGCGGCGAAGTTCTCCACAATAATCAATATAACAATGAATTATCCCCAGGAGACTTGTTATTAGCAGATGTTGGGGCAGAAACAGCCAACGGCTGGGCGGCAGATGTAACGCGCACTTGGGCGGTGTCGGGTAAATTCTCTCCCACTCAAAAAGATATTTACGATATAGTATTGGCGGCGCACGATGCTTGTATTGCGGCTCTTTGCCCTGGGGTGGAGTATCAAGAAATTCATTTGCTGGCAGCTTCGGTAATTGCTCAAGGATTGGTAGATTTGGGCATTTTGCGGGGAAAACAAGAGGATTTAGTTGCAATGGACGCTCACGCGCTGTTTTTTCCCCATGGTGTGGGGCATTTGTTGGGTTTGGATGTCCACGATATGGAAGATTTGGGAGATATTGCGGGTTACGAAGCCGGAAGAAATAGGAGTGATCGCTTTGGGTTATGCTATTTACGCTTAAATCGTCCTCTACGTCCCAATATGGTAGTTACAATTGAGCCTGGTTTTTATCAAGTACCAGCAATTTTAAATAATTCCGAGACTCGGACAAAGTATAAAGACGTTGTAAATTGGCAACAGTTAGATAAGTTTGCTGACGTGCGCGGGATTCGGATTGAAGACGATGTATTAGTTACAGCCACTGGTAGCAAAGTTTTGACGGCGCAATTGCCTACAAATATCAATGAATTTGTCTAATAATGAATTAATATCTTGCGATGTCTTAGTTGTCGGCGGCGGTACGGGCGGTACAGCAGCAGCAATTCAAGCTGCGAGGGCGGGTGCTAAAACTATCCTTGTCAGCGAATTTGAGTGGCTGGGTGGAATGCTAACTTCGGCAGGTGTAGCTGCCCCTGATGGCAACGAATTACAAGCTTTTCAAACCGGGCTTTGGGGTGAATTTTTACAGCAATTGCAGCACAGACAAGTAGGCGGATTAAATAATAGTTGGGTAAGTTTCTTTAGCTACAATCCCCGCTTGGGTGCAGAAATATTTGCAGACTGGGTAAAAGAATTACCAAATTTATGTTGGATTGCGGGAAGCGTACCTTTAGAAGTTGTGAAGGATGGTAATGCAATTACTGGGGTAAGATTTGCCAATTTTACAGTTAAAGCCAAGATTACCTTAGATGCGACAGAACTTGGAGACTTGCTTGCACTAGCTGAAATTCCCTATCGTTGGGGTTGGGAATTTCAAGCTCAGTGGGGCGAAATTAGTGCGCCAGTTGCAGAAAATGAATTGACTAAAACTTACCCAATTCAAGCGCCTACTTGGGTAGTAATTATGCAAGAATTGGATAGTGCGATCGCGCCACAAATTCCCGCACCCCCAAATTACAACCCCACAAAGTTTACTGATGCTTGGGCAAACTACGGGCAAATAGAATTTTTGAACTACGGACGGTTGCCAGAAAATCTATTTATGATTAACTGGCCGCAGCACGGTAATGATTATGCTGAGGGGGGAGAACGTCTGGTTGAATCAGAAACATCAAAGCAACAATTTTTGCAACAAAGCTTCTGGCATACTCAAGGATTTGCCCATTTTATTCAAACTCAATTCGGGCGCAAATACGGGCTTGCAACGAATATCTTTCCGTCTTCTTCATCCCTGGGCGGCGGTGCTTATGCAATACATCCTTACTACCGCGAAAGCCGCCGCCTAGTAGGAATAGCTACCGTTACAGAGCAAGATATTTTACCTGTTCCTGGCGGAAATGTTGCCCAATTGCAGCCGGATAGTATTGCTATAGGCAATTACGCCAACGATCATCATTACCCCGGCGACAACTATCCCCTCCAGCCTAAATCTATCCGTTGGGGAGGTCGCCCGACGGGTACACCCTTTACTATTCCTTATAGTTGCCTTGTACCAGTACAAACCGATGGTTTATTGGTGTGTGAAAAAAATATCTCTGTTTCTCACATTGCCAATGGTGCAACTAGGTTGCAACCCGTAGTAATGAATATTGGGCAAGCTGCGGGAATGGCGGCGGCGCTGTGTGTAAAGTTAGGCTGTCAACCGCGAGACTTACCTGTAAGCAAGCTGCAAAACGCCTTATTGCAAGCTAAAACTTCTATCATTCCCTTATTTAATTTGCCTCCAAATCATCCCGATTGGTTGTACTGGCAGAGCTATTATTTAGAGCATCTTGAAGCTTATCCCGTTAGTGGCAACTGCCCTTGTACTCAAAATGCCTCGCCACCATTAGCACCTAATTCTCGCGTCTTTGAAGGCATCTTTAACCGTCATAGTGACCAAAATTATACGCTTACCTTGACCGAATCATTGCCTACATGGCAATTAGTGACATTGCGATCACACATCCACGAGCAATTACAAATTTATACCGATAATCAACCTCTCAAAGTTTTGGGAACTCTCAACTACTCAGGAAAATGGTTGTTAGTTGAAGAAATTGCGTAATTAATTTAGCGTGCGATCGCAAGTTAAAGTAATTACAAGCATAGTATCGGTAAGAAAAGCTTTTACAGACTGTTTTTTGACAGCAACTTCTAATTGATGAAATGATTAGCGACGCAATCTCTTGAAGGCTTAAAAAATTGGTCATCAAAGCTGAATGACACCCAAACTTGACAAACAAGGCTTGATAGCGGCGTTATGCGCAACGGCTACCTGGGGTACGGTGGGCGTATTTGTCCGATGGCTACCAGGATGGTCGCCTTTTGCAGTTCTGGCAGGTCGCTTTATATTTGCAACTGCTGTAATGATTCCCATAGTTTTTTTAGCATCAAGCGTTCGATATGAACTTACTCGTACCCTCCGCACCCCCATAATTTGGTGGTTAAGTTTGCCTGCTATTGGGGGTTCTGTTTTGGGGACAACAGCATTTCAAATGGCTCCTATAGGGGAAGTTACATTGCTGATAACAACCTCACCCTTGTTTGTTATTGCATACAAGTATTTTAGGCGTTTGCGGATTAAACAAAGTGAGAGTATTGGAATGCTAGTTGCTACTGCGGGAGTCTGTGTTATCTTGCTCCCTCAGCTATCTACAGGCAAAGTTATTTCCTGGCAAACTATCATAGGCTATCTTCTAGCGTTAGGTGCTGCTGCTATGGTTGCACTTTATACCCTTTGGTTCAATACACTTACTAAACAGGGCATTGCGCCCAAAGCATTTAATGTTGTTTTTGTTACCTGTTTACTTGGAGGTTTGCTCTCTCTTTTGTATACACTTTTTTCTCCCACGCCATCTATTGGAATCAGAATTGATCAACAGGTTATCCTCGTATTAGTAGGTTTGGGAGTCTTAGCTACTGCTTTGCCATTGTTGTGTTACACCGTAGCAGCACAGCGCTTACCAGTAATAGTGACAACGGCAATATTGCTATTAGAGCCAGTATTTGCGGTTTTGTTTGCATCGGTTGCTTTGCAAGAATTTCCTTCGCTTTGGTTTGGCATTGGTAGCTTGCTAGTTTTCTGGGGATTACTATCTATTGCTAAAGGAGCTAATTAATGGTGAGCCAAATATTTGTAGAGGCAAAGTCCAAGTTCTCTCAACTCCAGAAACTAATTTAGAGCTTACCGCCGCCCAAATCTTTGCTTGGCTAAAAGTAGATAAACATTAAAATTTCAGGAATTGTAAGTTTTTATACTGTATTTAATGAGGACACTAACAAAACTGGCTGAAGATTGTCCCTACCAAATTCAAAGAGTTCGATTATGGTAGTAATAATTAATTGTTAAAATAGAGCTTCAACACTTCTTTTCCCACAAAACCGCTAGTCGGGTGTATATTCGATACAACTACCACCACAATTAAATCGTGGTAATTAATGCCTGGGTGAATCGGCTTTCCACATCCTTTCCTCCAAAAAAAGCGCCAATTTCAATGCACCAACCATCAAGACGCTTCTCACCACTCAAAATCGCTTTGTTTAGCGGAGCGATCGCAACTACAGCAACTCTATCTGTGTATGCTCCTGTTTGGAGTCGTTCGATTCAGACTTCTTTGCAAGACAACAACCCCAAAATTTTGGTGGATGAAGTCTGGCAACTGGTCAATAGCGAATATGTAGATGGCACGTTTAACAAAACTAATTGGCAAGCCGTCCGCCAAGACTTGTTAAGCCGTAACTATACTTCCCGCGAACAAGCTTATGCGGCAGTTAAGCAAGCTCTAGAAAAACTAAACGATCCCTACACGCGCTTTCTCGATCCCCAACAGTACGCAGCGCTAACCGACCAAACCTCTGGAGAACTCTCTGGGGTAGGGATTCGCTTGGAACTAAATGAAAAAACGAATAAGCTTACGGTCGTGGAAGCAATTGAGTCTTCCCCAGCGCTGAAAGCAGGTATCAAGTCTGGAGATGAGATTTTAGCTATTAACGGCAAACCTACCACAGGGCTAGATGTACAACAAGCCTCTAGTCTAATTCGTGGTAAAGCTGGAAGTCTCATTACCCTAAAAATTGGACGCTCTGGACGACAAGCTTTCGATCTCAAGCTAACCCGCGCCACGATTGAAGTACCAACCGTGCGTTACACTCTCAAGCAAGAAGGAAAACGGAAGGTAGGCTACATCAGTTTAAGAGAATTTAGCTCTCATGCTGCCGAGCAAATGCAACGAGCAATTAAAGACTTGGACAGCAAACAAGTTGATGCTTACGTCTTAGATTTGCGAGGTAATCCGGGCGGCTTGTTAAATTCGAGTATCGAAATTGCGCGGATGTGGTTAGATAGTGGGGCAATTGTCCGTACTGTAGATCGCGTAGGTGGTAGCGAACAATCAGCAGCAAATCGCACAGCCTTAACTAAGTTGCCTCTAGCAGTATTAGTAGATGGCAATTCTGCAAGTGCTAGTGAAATTTTGGCTGGAGCGTTGCAAGACAACAATCGAGCAATTGTTGTTGGTAGCCAGACTTTTGGTAAAGCGTTAGTTCAATCGGTACATTCGCTTTCTGATGGATCGGGTATAGCTGTAACTATTGCTCACTACTATACTCCCAAGGGTACAGATATCAGCCACAAGGGAATTACCCCAAATATCAAAATTGACCTCACAGAAGCCCAATCCCAAACATTGGGTTCTAACCCCACATTAGTCGGAACTAAAAATGATCCTCAATATACAAGAGCGATCGCCATCCTATCTAATAATTCTGTAGCTCAGTCGCCACGCAAGTAATTGGACAGGAGGTAAGAAATTATCCTTGCCTCTTTGTCTTACTATTAAACCCATACATCAAGAATTTATAAGTCGGCTAAAGCCGACTTTAATTATTAGCCTGGAACTTTGACCCTAGGCAGTCTAAGATAATTTTTTCATGCTTGTTAACCGATGGTAGATTGTCACCAATGCGTCGGTATCGCCTACATTTCCCGGAAATAACACTACAGGTAGATTGGGAAACTGAGGATGACTTTTAGGAGTAACTACCATCGAGCAACCAGCTAAAATCTGACCTAACAACCGCGCTGAAGTTAGAGCTAAACCCGTACTCAAGACATCGTTAGAAGTAATACCGCCTTTACTGACCAAAAAACCAATATCGCTAGGTAAACCGCGCACAATATCCATGAGCAAAGCTGAAACATCTGCGCCAAACTGCAATCGCGTCTGCACGTCGGCAAAAGCTAATTCTTGGCGACTTGTATAAATCACAGGAGTTTTATTCTCAGCGTGTACGGTTTGGACTTTTGCTAAAGTTTGAGTAAGCAAGGAATGCGATCGCTCTACAGAATTATCAAGCAATTGAGCAACATCTATTTCAATACCGACTATCCCAGTTTCTTTAAGTAATGCTTGCAACTGTTCGGTAGTTTTTTTGACGTGAGAGCCGACTATAAATGCGCCTGGTTTACCATCTCGCACGTACTGAGACATTTCTTCGGCGGGTACGCTTTGGGGAGGCAAATCTGCTAAAGCCGTTAAAATACTAGCAGCGCTACGAAACAAAAACCGTTTTCCATTACTTGCGGCGGCGAGAACTTCTTTCGCAAAGATATTTAGATCTTCTTGAACTTCGCCATCTACAACTACACATTTGTTATCTGTAAGTTTCATCAAGCTTTCTAAAGTAGAACGCTTCCCGGTAATATCAAAACCTGTGCGAATACCTACAAGCAAAAATCTTTCTACGGTATTGGCGGGAATACGCCCGTGAGTTTTTTCGGCAACATAATCGGGTAAGTAGCTGTAACTGTAACCAAACACTGAATCGCGGGCAAATTCCGTTTCATGTACGGGTATAGGTACGCCATCTACAATTAAATAATGCACGCTATCAATAGTTACTCGCCCGCCTTCAAAGAAAGCTGGGACCAGGAAATGAGCGTCAAAGCCACCCAATTCTTCGGCAATTACATCGGTTTCAATCGGGTAATGTCCGCGCAAAGTAGAATCAGAGCGACTGACAATTAAATAATCTTGCAAGTTTACTGAGGCGATCGCACTTTTGAGATTTTGGCAAACTTCTCTAGTTACTGCGGCTGCTTGCTCTGGGGGAAGACTGCGAGTATTTGTTAAAACAAAGAATATCGACGACTCGTCAGCCAGTCCTAAACGCAGCGTATCTATATCCCAAACCGTTAATAGCAAGCAACTGTGGACTGTCTGCGAACCTGTAGGATCGTCATCAAGCACAATAATCTTCGGTTTCATATTAAATATTCCTACTCCATACATTCATTAGTACAGGCATCTTGCCCGTACTACAAGACGGTTGGTAGGTTTTAATATGTAATGACCGCAGAGACGTTCTCAAAAACGTCTCTTGGGAAAATAGCTATTTCTACTTACCTGTTACTTTTTCTAGTAAGTCTTTGCCTTGCTCCACCAAGCTTTTTTCTGAATCTGTAGCTTGAGACTTTTTGACACTTTTGAGATTTGCTTTATCTTCTGGCTTAAAAACTTGACTAGCACTAGAAGATTCTTGCTTTTCTTCTTCCAAAATCCCCGCACCTTCTCTAAATTGATAAGCGCGATCGATTTTGTCTTGGCTTGTCAATTTGTCTCTAGACGCAGTTATGGCGTAACTTGGAGCTACACTCGAAAACACAATTAAGAACATCAACCCCAAAATAACAACTTTTTGAGCCAATGATTTTAGTAAGCCTTGCATAAAACGATCTCTATTTATCATTACCAGACGCATCCTACTTTTACCGCTTAACCCGTGCCTTCTGTCGCAGGATATATTGATAGCTTTATGGCAACCTTTCTTGCTGAATACTCAAGCCACGACTAGCTAAAGTTTGCTCAAATAAATCCGTTGGTAAAGCTTGCTCTACCGCCCACACCCCAGGCTTAATCAGCTTTCCTGCTAATAACAACTGAGCAATACTCCCCGTACCACAACCAGAGGCGATCGCTGCATTATCATGTACCAATGTCGCGCAATACCCCACATTTTGCCCTTCCTTGCGCCCTGTAACCTGCGATCGCACTGCCACCCCAATACCGCTAAAAGGATTGGTTACATCGGTCATCAAGTGGCTGACACGAGCTAAAAATTCTACGGCACTGCGTTGTCTCATCAATTTCTTGGGAAACCAGTGGGCGGCAATCCAAGTGAGGTGATTGTAAAAATCGGGAACCGAGCCAAACTTAGTAATTACAGTTTTGACGGGGAAAGTTTCAGGTAAGGTAAAAGCTTCCGGCATATCAAACCAGTAAACCCCCGCTTTACCATAAGGAGGGGGAAACTCAACAATTTCGCGATCGCTATAAGGCTTTATTTCTTGCCATTTCCCATCTATCAAAGCCTCAAAGGGGTGTTGTAAGCCCAAAAACGTAGTCCGCATTACCGTTACTCCCGCACCCCCCGAACCCGACACTAGGTAACTTAGGTGGATGCGTTCGGGGGTATCTAACTGTTCTACACACTGGCGCACCATGCTGTTAGAAATACCGGGGAAAATTCCTGTATTAACAATTGCCGTTACTCCAGCAGCTTCAGCTTGAGCGCGGTAAGCCAAAGCCTTACGAGTAAAAGAAGGGTGATCGCTGACATCTAGATAGTTCACTCCTTGCTCAATACATAGTTGCAGCACCTGAGTATCGCGATAGTGAAAAGGTCCCGCACAATGGATGACAAGATTAGAGGATGAGATCGCATTTTTTAGCTTAGTTGTATCTGCCAAGTCCATAGCCAAAAATTGAACTCGATCGCCAAGTTGGGCGCTGACAGCCTCCCCAGCCGTTGGGTTGCGACTCGTAATTGTAATAAGCGAGCGCGTATGGGTAGCAATGTCTTGAGCCACACTGCTGCCAATCCGTCCCCGACCGCCAATAATTAAAACTTGGTCTGTCATTGTTGAGAATTGATAACAACCTACTTTAATGCAACAGTTTTTAGTTGCTGATGTCGTCCATAGTAGGTATGAAATTTATAAAAATAGGTGCGAAGTCTCTGCTCTTTGTAATACTGCGGAAACGATAACTGTTACTGTAGCAGCAGAAATTAAAGCAAAAGCTAAATTCACTACTTGATTAGAAGCTTTTTGGTAGGCATCTATTCTCGTGTTACTCTCTAACTGCTTTATTTCTAAAGATTGAATTTCTCTATCTAGCTTGTCAAATCTATTTAATACTTGTTGTTGAAAATCATTTTCAATCTGCATTTTTATTAAACCCAATAAATACATTTTTTATCAATTATTAAAGTCCGGCAAACCATTCATAACCTTGGTCTTCCCAATAACCTTTAATTGGCAAAAAGTTCTCTAGTAAAAGAATACGTGTAACCCATTTACTTTGTTTGTATCCAAGTTTAATTGGCGAGGCTAAACGCAAAGGCGCACCATTAACTATTGGTAAAAGCTGACCATTTTTCTCGTATGCCATCAAGGTTTGAGGATGCAAAGCCGAAGCTATATCCCAGCTTTCATAATAACCATCTGCTGATTCAAAATAGACGTAGCGGACGTTTTGTTTTGGTTTGGCAAGCGCAACAATATCTCGCAATTGTAACCCTCCCCATTGAACAATTGCCGCCCATCCTTCAACGCAGACATGACGAATTGTCATTGATGTATGGGGCATTTGTTGAATATCTGCCATGCTCAAGCTTAGAGGATTATTAATATCGCCTTCAACTAATAACCTAAACTTTACTGGATCGATTTTAGGCGTAAAATCAAAACTATTAACAATCAAAGCATCCGGCTCAATTGCACTACTGCTAAATTCTGGTACGGGTTTTTGTGGATTTAATAATAATTCTTCTAATCTTTGATTTAGAGGTTTAAAAGCTTGTCCGACAACTTCCTCAAATAATCTAATTCCACACCCACTCAACAATAAGCTAAGACTAGAAAAACCTGATAACTGTAAAAAACGGCGACGTAATAATACGCGATCGCGTTGCATCGGTTCCATAAAATACTACCAAAACATTGATTCTTGTAAACGCGAACCGCCAACTTTAAGCCCTAGCAGCGAGTGAACTATAGCAAAAATAATTACTATCGGTACAGTAACAAAATGCACAATTCGTAAGGCTTGCCAATCGCCAAAACAGTCAACAATCCAGTAAAACTGAGCAGGCTTATACATCCCCACACCACTAAATACAGCAAGTAACAAAATCGGAATAATTGCTGTGTATGCCAAGCGATGCCAAGCGTAGTTTTTTCTTTTTTGATTATGACTTACTTGCATAGCCTTAATATCTTTGCCGCTTACAAATCTGTGCTTCCAGCGCCGAGTGACAGCAATATAAATTCCGTAGAATAATAGATTCAGGGCAAACAACCACATAGCGGCAAAATGCCAATGTCTACCTCCCGCCAGCCAACCACCAAGGGCAAATATCGGCGGAATTTGCAAGCCACCGCGCCCGCCAAATACTGGATTAGCATTATAAATTTGCAATCCGCTTGTCATCATCAAAACTAAGCTAATTAAGTTTACCCAATGAAATATTTTGGCAAATAAAGCTTGATGTATGGGGCGAGGAAAGGGAGATTTATCAGCAGATAGAGATGAATCCATAGATTTTAGTTAGGCGAGAATATTTTAATATTGTCTCAAAAGCGCGATCGCCATGTTTCTAATTATTGGTTAAGTAAACACTGAACAATCGCTACCTATTTACACTAGGCTGATTAGCGGGTGTGGACTGAGTAGCAGCAAAACACGTAGTAATTGGAGCTTGTTCGATCGCGGATACAAGTTCAATTTCTGGTATCCACCCACTCAAAGCCGCTACTTGCGTGGTACTGTTGCAGACTTTTAACAATAGCCATTTTTGCCGAGCTAAGTTAGTTTGTGCAACTACCTGTACGACATCACCAGGAGAAATCGCTCCTACTATACTTTTACTTGCATTTATTTCTGGCTGTTGACGCAGTGATAATTTATTAACTTGACTTACTGTTACCCCTGGAGAGGTTTTGATGCGAAATACCGATTTAGCTGCTATTTCTGGCGAAGTCTCTGTAGGCTCAATTCTAGGAGTCGAAGTAATTACGGGGTTGGAGCTAACTTCCGGGTTAACTAACCTATCAAAGGGTTTTTTAAACAAATAAACCAATCCAGCCAACCCGACCAATAAAATTAGCCCTAAAAGTATTGCTGAAACTGGTGAGGATTTTTTGGGTACAGAGGCGACAAATTCTGTGGCAACAGTAGCAGGTGGTTCTATTATCGGCTCTGGGTTTTCCAGTAATTGGCTTTCAACAACAATTTCTTCAGGAGGGGGATTTGATTCTAACAGTGCTAAAGACAGATTGAGCGGCGATTGCGACTCTACAAAATTGCCTTGGTATTGCATAACGCTGACAGTAACATTATCGTGACCGTTATGAGTGTTGGCAATTTCAATTAGTCGGGCGGCAGCATCAGGAACTTTACTTTTACCTTCAAACAGAGGTAAAATTTCTGCTTCCCAGTGTTGCTCTACGCGATCATAATCGCTCAAACCATCAGAACACAAAAGAAATACGCAATCTTCATCTAATATGAATCGATTTACTGTGGGGTGTAAGGCTAAATTCATGCCCAAAGCTTGAATTAACGAACCAGAGGCGGGTTGAAGTAGCGCTGTACTGTAAAGAGAATAGCCTAGTCGCACTTCCCTTGCTGCTACATCATCATCTAGAGTTACTTGATGGCAACCAGTGCGGGTAATGAGGTAAGCGCGGCTATCGCCGACATGAGTGATATACATTTGCTGCTGATGAGCTATTGCCATCACCAATGTTGTCCCCATGCGTTGACGACCTTGACGATGCTCTCTATCGTTGCGATCGCTAATGCGATCGTTGGCGGCGTGAGTTGCGTGTTCTAGAGCGCCCACAAGCGGGTTATTGAGGTTGCTCATATCTGCCAATTGTAGTTGCTCTACTTGCTCGGTGATGGTTTCAATGGCTAGGTTTGAAGCAACGTTTCCACCTTCGTGTCCGCCGATGCCGTCGCAGACAATTGTTAACGTAGAGATAATATTAGCGGAGTTTGTTGTGGTTTTTGTGCTACCGCTAGGAGGGTAGCAGGCATCTTCATTTCGCTGGCGACTGGGACCTCGATCGGAGAGGGTGCTGGTAGTGATGGTGTAAGAGAGGAACTTTCCGCACTCAGTTAGAGCTTTTTCTAAACAGGCAACTAGGTCGTCTGGGTGGCTGATTTCTCCCGTGATCAACCCGTAACAAACTTGGTCTAAATACTCGCTAATTGCTGGTTTGGCTGCGGGTAACAGCGAATGCCACAATTCTCCTAGTTGGGAAAGTTTGGGCGGTACGCCAGCAACATCGAGTTGGAGTTGCAAGAGGCGAACGATAGATTGTTCTACTCGAATTAATTGGTTGTCAAGTAGGCTCGAAGCCACACCTTCCGCGCTGAGGGGTTGCCATAATCCGGCAATTTGCCACAGCCAGTGCAATTGGCGCAAAGAAGTAGCATCTTCCCAGAGCGCGGTTAATTGCGGCATTAGCTGCCCTTCCATTTGCGCGCCACTATAAATAGCCGCGTTTTCTAAAAGCAAAATTTTTGCTGTGTCTAGTTCTTGGCTTGGCAGCCAAGCATAAACTTGAGGTATTTGCAGGCGATAGGGGACAAGTCTTAGATAAGGCTTAATTTCGTAAGGAATTTCTGTAGAGCGAGGAGTTGGTTCAATCCCTGGTTTGGTATCCAAAAAAATGCGATCGCCCAAAAGCAAATAGCGCGATTGTACAATGTCGCCAACTTCAAGGGTAGAGATTCCTTCACCCACCGCCCACAAGTATCGTTTATTTATGGGCATACCGCATTGCTGACAATATTTGTCGGTGTCATTATTAGTTGCATTGCAGGCTTCGTTGGAACATTGGATTGTTGCTGCCACATCATCTTGCATAGGTTTCGCATCGATCGGAAAAAACAAAACATTAAGTTAAAAATCGCTTTTTATTGCTCCAGTTTTCTTTGCCTAATTTACATTTATTATATTTGCTACCTGGATGCGGTAGCGAGAGCTAGACTTGCCTCAAAATCTTTAGTTTTTGCTTTTTGGCAACAGTTTTAGCTGTTACTTTGTCTTTATTAGCAACGATAATCTTAAGTAAAGTCGCATGGGAGCAGGCAAACAACTGAGTAGGCATAGACCAAGGCAGGTTTTTCGGAGACTAAAGCAGGCGGCATTGGTTCTAATAGCGGCTTCTCTAATAGGGCGATTTATACCTTATATCTTTCCTATTTATGCGACTAATCTAACTCAAGATCGCCAAGCAATCGAACTAAAAAGTCGGCAGATGTTGCCTTTAGGAACTTTGCTGACGCAAAGTCAAGAACAGACGGCGGTTGTGTCTCTAAACCACGTTTCCTCACACTTTATTCATGCCATTATAGCCGCAGAAGATGGGCAGTATTATCAACACGGGGCTTTGGAAGTCCGGGCAATTGGACGCAGTATGGTGGAGGCAATTCGCGCCCGCAAACTTGTTTCTGGGGCTTCGACAATTACAATGCAACTGGCACGGATGTTAGAGCCGCATCCGCGCAATTTGTGGGGAAAAAGCCAGGAAATTTGGTTGGCTTGGCGCATCGCCGCAGGGATGAACAAAGATGAAATTTTGCACGCCTATATTAATCGCCTACCAATGGGGGGGAATATTTACGGTGTTGAAGCAGCTTCTCAAGTTTATTTTGCTGTTCCATCTAGCGATCTCAATCTTGCTCAAGCTAGTATCTTGGCGGCACTGCCGAACGATCCTACCGATCTAAATCCTTACACGCAGTGGCAAAAGCTAAAAAAGCGGCAAGCGTATGTTCTCAATCGTATGGTTAAAGATGGTTACATTAGCCGGGTTCAAGGCGATCGCGCTTACACAGAAAAAATTGCCCTCCAACCTCGCCAGCAAGGAATTATCGCCGCACCGCATTTTTTATTTTGGGTAGGAAGTCAATTGCCCAAAAACCATCCTGCCCAGATTCGGACAACTATAGATTTTGCTTTGCAGCAGTTTGTTGAGGCGCAAGTACGCCAAGTTGTTCGCAATCTTGCCTCCCATAATGCTCATCACGCTGCGGCGCTAGTCGTTGATAATCACACAGGTGAAGTTTTGGCTTATGTTGGTTCCCCAGACTACTTTGATTTGGCGGCTGCGGGGCGTAATGACGGCGTACAGGCATTGCGGCAGCCCGGTTCGACTTTGAAACCGTTTTTATATCAGTTGGCGCTAGAAGAAGGCGTAATTCGCCCAAATACTGTCCTTGCCGATGTTCCGGCTCATTATGCTATTGATGGCGCGAAGCTTTATAGTCCCAGAGACTATAGCGATTTTCAAGGGGCTGTAAGAGTCCGTTTAGCGTTGGCTAATTCTTTGAATATTCCTGCTATCAAGGTATTGGAAAAAGTAGGCGTACCTGCTTTTCTAAACCGCCTGCATCAGCTAGGTTTCAACCAGTTGAATCGTCCGGCGGATTATTATGGGTTGGGGCTGACTTTGGGTAGTGGGGAAGTAAGTCTTTGGGAACTAGCCCGCGCTTATGTAACGATGGCTAGACAGGGGCAAGCTATTCCCTTAGTTACTACCTTTGCTGAAGCTGCTCCCCCGATCGCCTCTGCTGCGTCGCCGACTTGGGGGCTAGTTACTGATATATTAAGCGATCGCTATGCTCGTGCTAAAGCTTTTGGCGTAGATTCCGTATTGAGTTTGCCGTTTCCGGCGGCGGTAAAAACTGGTACTTCCTCCGATTTTCGAGATACTTGGACGGTGGGTTTTACGACCGATTATACCGTTGCTACTTGGGTAGGCAATTTCAATGGCGAACCAATGAAACAGGTTTCTGGGGTAATGGGTGCAGCGCCTTTGTGGAATCGAATTATGTTACACCTCCACGAACATAAAGATCCAGGGACGTTTGTGCCGCCCGTAGGATTGGTGCAGCGTCCTATCTGCGCTATTTCCGGGTTGAAACCTACAACGGCTTGTCCTACGGTAGTACAAGAGTATTTTTTCCCTAAAGATTTGGGCGAGTACGATCGCAACTACGATACTTTTTACCGCCTTGTTAATGGAGAGTCTCGGCTTGATTTGCCTGGGGAGTACGACCAATGGCTGGCAATGCAACCCCAGGTCATCAATCCAGATAGTTTAAAAATAGTCTCCCCTGGGAATGGCGACTCTTTTTTGGTCTACCCAAATTCGCCGCAGAGGTTGGAATTAAAGTTGGCTGCTTTGCAACAATCGCCTGTGGAGTGGTGGATAAATGGTGAAAAATTAGCAAGCGGTGCGGCGGGAACGGTTTATTGGGTGATGCGTCCGGGAAATTGGACATTAGAAGTAAAAAGTGGAGAAAAAAGCGATCGCGTTAATTTTCAAGTAGAGTTACCTGGGAATACACCTACTCGGCGAGGTTTTTCTGTTGCGCCTAAGTAACGAACCACCAAAGAAAAGACTAGATCCGTAGAATCTCTGACGTTTCTTTACTATAAACCAGCTTAGGATCTAACAAATTCGTGGCTATTTTGGTGAAGAATATGGCGATCGCTGAAGATAAAACTGTTAAATTTAAAGCTTCGGGGACAATCCAAGTAAGTTCGGGAAGTTTACCTAAATCCCTATATCAGCACCAAAATAGAGCAATTCAAGAATTAAATAGCAAAAATCACGCTCCTTTTAAAGGTTTACTTGTCTTGCCTACAGGAGGCGGTAAGACTTTAACGGCTGTTCAATGGCTATTAAAGAATTTTACAAATAAGCATAAAAAAGTGCTTTGGATTGCCCACCGTCATGAATTACTGAATCAAGCATTCAATACAATTGTGGATAGTTCTTACTCTGAGTTATTGAGCGATCGCACTGATTTTAGATATCGCATCATATCAGGTAGCAACGAACATGACAGACCTGTAAACATTGAAGCTACTGATGACATTATTATTGCCAGCAAAGATAGTCTCAACAGTGGCATAGATTATCTGCTAAACAAATGGGCAAAAAATTTAGATGAGGTGCTTTTAGTTGTAGATGAGGCTCATCATGCTACTGCTAAAACCTATCGTAAGGTTATTCATGCTTTAGAAGAAAGCAAGCCCAACACTTTTAAAATGTTAGGTTTAACAGCTACACCTTTTAGAACGGCTGTAGACGAGGGCGGTTTGTTAAAGCAAGTTTTTCCTAACGATATTATTTTTAAGGAAGATTTGAGAAGCTTAATTACCATAGGTATTTTAGCCGATCCTATATTTGAAGAATTGCCTACTAAGTTAGAAATATACAACGACCTACTACCAAGACACATTAAAGCAATTCAAGCTTTCGATAATATCCCTGAAGATATAGCTAGAAAAATTGCTACAAGTTGTCAGCGAAATAATCAGATTGTTGAGCAGTACCTAAACAACATAGATAAATATAAGCAGCTAGTAGTATTTGCGATTGATATAGATCATGCAATTGCCTTAAATAAACTTTTTAATGCAAAAGGACTAGCTAAAGGTATCAAGTCGGAGTTTGTATTATCTAATATTAAAGATGCCGATACAGGCGTTACAATTTCTGCAAGAGATAATCCTAAAAAAATTCAACGCTTTAGAAATGGTGAAACTAATGTATTAGTAAACGTCAATATTTTGACAGAGGGTGTAGATTTACCAGAATTACAGACTGTTTTTCTAACTCGTCCAACTACCTCTACAATTTTCATGACACAAATGATTGGTAGAGCATTACGTGGTGAAAAAGCTGGTGGTACAGAAAGAGCTTTTATTGTAAGTTTTCTTGATGAATGGAAGAACAAAATTAGTTGGGTAAATCCTGAAAAGCTAATTGACATTGAAGGCACTTTTATTGACGATGCCAGAGAAAGCGAGGCTTGCGCTGTGCGATTAATTTCTATTGAAAAAATGGAAGAATTTGCCGTAATGATGGATATAGCAATTGATACCTTTGAATTAGAGAAACTAGACTTTTTGAAGAGAATGCCTTTGGGTATTTATAAGTTTTCTATTCTTGAATATGTAGAAACACCAGAAGATCGGGTGAGTAGAAATTACGAGGTTCTGCTATATGATGAGACTGAGCAGGCTTATAAAGACTTTATTAACGATTTACCATTTTTATTTGAACTGTTAACTATAGGTGATAGAGAGGAGCTAAATTCTCAGGAGTTGAATAAGTTATTGACTAAAGTTAAAATAGAATACTTTGCAAATTGCAATAATTTAATTGGTTATCGAGATGAAGACATTGCAAATATCCTCCGTTATTATGCTCAAAACGAAAACAAGCCCGATTTTTTAGCTTTCAAAAATCGTAAGGATTGCGACTTGGCAAAAGTAGCAAGTTATATTTATGACAATTCTTTGGGTGGAGCCGCAAAAGCTGAGTATGTAAATTCACTATGGGAAGATAAACAAACTTTCTGGCAAGTATTGTTTGGTTACGAGAAAAGATATTTTAAACACCAACTTCACATTGAAACTTGTAAAATAGAGGAGCCTAAAATGTATGCACAAGCCACTACAAAAGCAAGAATAGGCCATGATAGCGTAGACATACACCGTTTACCTTTGTCGGAAATTAAAGAGAGAGATTTTGATTATTACAGAAGACTAAAAGACTCTATCTATGCAAGCCGTACAGATAGTAATGGATATATAACTTGTGCCATTAGTGGATTTAGAAGTAAAAGAAGAATAGACTTTCAAATTGACCACATTAAGCCTATGGCTGAGGGTGGCTTATCAACTTTTGACAACTTACAAGTGCTATCACGACAAACTCATACCGAGAAAACCCGTCAACAGAATCTTGTTAGTAAATAAAATTTTTTCGAGCGTATTTTTCGGAACTATAAATTTATCCTTGCTTTAAGTCGTGCGATCGCGCTTCCGTCTAATTATTCAGTCCTGAAGAAAGTTACCTTTTCTGGCAACAAAATAAAAAATCAACCTCCGGGGGATTTTAGAGCGCGATCGAGTACCGCACGGGCATCTTCTGCTTTGGCTCTAGCTTCTTGATAGCGCAAATTTGCTTGAGCAAAGGTTTTTAGCACCTTAAACCCTTCCTTCAAACTAACAATTTCTTCCTCACTTACAGACTTATCGGTAAACAATATATCTACCGCCGCTCTTACCGCCAGCGCCTCACTGCGAGACTCCTGAACCTTTAATTTTAAAGTGGCAAGATTATTTAGTACCTGTACAGCTTGTGTAATTCCATCTTCATCACTGCGATCGCCTGGCGGTAAATCTTTAACTTCAATTAGCTGCTGCGGACTAAAACCTTCTTCTAATTCTGTTGCCAATGAACCATCATCCATGAGTTCCATCAGTTGATCCATGGCTTTTTCGCGGGCTTTGGCGGAATCTTTACCAGGAACCTCTAAAATAACTTCAGGACTTTGAGCAAGGCTGTACTTAACCATATTTTATAGATATAACTACTAACTAATTTTACTCTGGTAAGGGGGTGAGCAAATCAAGCTCAAATTATTCTCACAACCGCACTTTTCTAGGACGGATACCACTCTAGTCTAAAAGATTAAAACTACTTTATATTTCGTTACGATCGATACATCGCTGAAATTAGAGGCAGTGCAAATGAACGGCACTATTCGAGTTGGTAGTTTATTTGGGATTCCTTTTTATATAGCCAAGTCTTGGTTTTTGGTCTTAGCTTTAGTAAGCTGGAGTTATGGTAGCGCTTTGGCGGCGCAGTTTCCAAGCCTTAGTAACCCCATACCATTGTTGCTGGGATTGGTCGCAGCATTGTTGTTGTTTGCTTCGGTACTGGCGCACGAATTAGGACATAGTTTTGTAGCTTTGCGTCAAGGAATTGGCGTTAAATCAATTACTTTGTTTTTGTTTGGTGGTTTGGCTAGTTTAGAAAAAGAGTCAAAAACTCCCGCAGAAGCATTTTGGGTGGCGATCGCTGGACCATTAGTTAGCTTGGTACTATTTGGGCTGGTTACTGCTATTAATACAAATATTCCCCTTGCTGCCCCTGTGGCGGCAATCTTGGGTGTACTTGCTTACGTCAACCTAGCCTTAGCCTTATTTAACTTGATTCCTGGTTTACCTCTTGATGGCGGTAATATTTTAAAAGCTTTAGTTTGGAAAATTACCGGAAATCCTTACAAAGGTGTAGTCTTTGCCAGTCGTGCAGGTCAGGTTGTCGGTTGGATTGCGATCGCTAGTGGTTTAATTCCCTTAGTAGTATCTGGTAGCTTTGCTAACTTTTGGAACTTGTTAATTGGTTCATTTTTGCTGCAAAATGCGGGTAAGTCGGCTCAAAGCGCCACCGTACAAGAGAAGTTTCAAGGCTTGACGGCGGCGGATGCGGTAACGGCTAATAGCCCGATAGTTTCTGCATCTTTGTCTCTAAGAGACTTTGCAGACGAATTGATTATCAATGGTAGTCATTGGCGCAAGTTTTTAGTCACAGACGAACAAGGATTCTTGGTTGGTGCGATTTCTGCAAGTGACCTAGATAAGTTTCCCAAGTCTCGCTGGTTAGAAATGCAAGTCAGAGATTTGATGCAACCCACAGATACAGCAGTTTTGCATTCAAATCAGTCGCTATTAGAGGCGGTAATGCAGCTTGAACAACAACAAAAGTCCGCATTACCTGTAGTCAAAGAAAATGGCGTATTACTAGGAATATTAGAAAAAGCAGCAGTTCTGCACTTACTTCAGCACAAAACTCAAGTAAATCCTGCTTAATTATTCTTAAATAAACCTAAAAAGGAGAAGGAGAAGATTATCTCTTTCTCCTTTGATTTTTGCGCCCGTGACTTACTAGCGCCAAAAAGCTAAACTAGACTCAAAGCGAACTACCTCATAGGTATTTATATGCAAGACCGCGACTATACTTTAGTCATTGACAAAAGTGGCAGTATGTCTACTCCCGATCAGCAAGGTGGTAGAACTAGATGGGAAATAGCACAAGAATCTACTCTCGCTTTAGCTAGAAAATGCGAGCAATTCGACCCAGATGGAATTACCGTTTATGTATTTTCTGGACGGTTTAAGCGTTATGACGATGTAACTGCTGCCAAAGTCGCGCAAGTATTTCAAGAAAACGATCCGTCAGGAACAACTAATTTGGCTTCGGTACTTCAAGACGCGACTAATAATTATTTCAAGCGCAAAAGTAGCGGACAAACGAAGCCCGCAGGCGAAACAATTTTGGTAATAACTGATGGCGAACCCGACGATCGCCGAGCAGTTATGGAAGTAATTGTTACCGCTTCAAGACAAATGGAAATCGATGAAGAATTAGCAATTTCTATGGTTCAAGTTGGTAGCGATCCCCAAGCAACTAAGTTTCTTAAAGCCTTAGACGATCAATTGCAAGGAGTAGGCGCAAAATTTGATATTTGCGACGCAATTACTCTTGACGATATGGAAGACATGAGTCTTGCTGATGTTCTACTCAATGCTATCAATGATTAATTATAATTAAAGTAATTTTGTTTGCTTAGTAGATTTAGCAGTAACTAATTTGACGCTGTTATAATAGCAGCGTTAAACCTTTTGAACTAGCAAAATATGGACTCAATTGATGAACTGTTGTCTCAAATTAAAGCCAGCAATAGCCAACCCGCAAGCCTGCCTAAACAACAACCAAAAGCTACTCCGCTTCAATCCAATGCTGACATAGATAATCTTTTAGCAGAAGTCAAAACTGACTTTTCCAATCTACCAGAATCCAAATCCTCAACAAACAATTCATCATCAATTGATAACATTTTATCCAAAGTCAAAGCTAATTACGACGAACAAGACCAAGCGCGATCGCAATTAAAGCAGCAACAATTACAAGCAGAAGAACTAAAGCAAATTGAAACCTTAAAGCTTCATGCCAAATCTTGGTTAAAACAACTAGATCCATTATCAACAGAAGGGTTGTGGTTTGAACGCTTTGCTGAAGGCTATCCAACAAAACTGGAAGCTGCAATTAATTACCTCCAAGAATCTTAAAATTAAGTGAATCAACCCCAAGAAAAACATCTATTAGGATTTAATAGCAATTCTGAAACTCATGCCGCCGCTAAAGAATCATTTATGGCAACAGTGCGGGAATTAGTCTGGGCTTATCAAGGTTTTAGAAGTTACTCTGATGCTCAAATTCGTCAAATGGGCTTGACTTCTTCTCAATTTGATATTATCAGCACTTTGGGCAACACTCCCGGCATGACTTTCAACAAGCTGGCAGAAAAAACCCTCACTACTAAAGGCGAACTTACAGGTATTATTGACCGTTTAGAGAAAAAAGGCTTAGTACGGCGAGAAGTACCAAAAGAAGACAGGCGCAGTTTTCTTGCGGTGCTAACCCCGGCTGGAGAAAAAGTATTTAGCGAAACTTTTCCCGCTCATATCGCCCATCTCAAACAGCGATTTGATAGCTTAAGTTGTGATGAATTGCAGCAAATTCAGGCTGCTTTGGCAAAACTGAAGAATTTGTTTTAAAAAATTCCCTCCGACTGTTTGCATACGAACAAATTTTGTGCTATCTAATAATTAGTACGTGTTAGTACATTTACAAGAGGATTAAAACCGCGATTATGAAAACCTCAGAACCAGAAAACACAATTAATGGGCGCAATCGAGAGCAAGGTCTATATACTTCAAAGAACGTAATTTCTTTAATAGCGCGAATTTTATTATCGGCACTTTTTCTGTGGTCGGCGGTAAATAAAATATTGAATCCGGCGAGTACGCAGCAGTACATGGCAGCAAATGGCATACCGCTTGTAGGATTACTTTACCTCGCCACCGTAGTAGTTGAGTTAGGGGGCGGATTGTCGGTACTGCTGGGGTACAAAACGCGCATTGGCGCGATCGCTTTAGCTATTTTTCTAGTCCCAGCAACTTTAATTTTCCACACCAATTTTGCCGACCAAATTCAGCAAATTATGTTTATGAAAAATCTCGCTATTTTTGGCGGTTTGCTGATGCTGGTTCAGTATGGCGCAGGGCGAATTAGTTTAGATAAGCACTAAAACAATGGCTTTACAAGGAATTAACCACGTTGTTCTGAAAGTCAAAAACTTAGAAATTAGCGACTACTTTTACCGCGAAATTTTAGGGATGCAACGAGTAGGCGAACGAACGGGGATGTGGTTTTACAGCGCCGGAAACCATCATCACGACCTAGCTTTAGCAGAAGTTGGCAGCCATGCAACAGCGCCCCAAAGGCAGCAAACCGGATTATTTCATTTATATTTTAATGTCAGCGATGAACCAGCTTTGGCTAAATTACACGAGCGTTGTAAATCTGCGGGAGTGACGGTATTAGGCGCGGTTGACCATACTATTATGCGATCGTTTTATGTACTCGATCCCGATCGCCACGTAATTGAATTAGGTGTAGATGTCCCCCAAGCAGAATGGGCGCATTTAGCCGCGCCGTTTAGTAGAGATGTCGCGTATTCCTTAACAAATCAAAGGTAATTATGACTCTAGGAATGTTGGTAGAAGGCAAATGGGTAACAGATTGGACAGAAAGAGATGCACAAGGCAAGTTTAACCGGATGCCTACCCATTTCCGCCACTGGATTACAACTGATGGTTCTAGTGGCTTTAAAGCCGAAGCAAATCGCTACCATTTGTACGTTTCTTTGGGGTGGCTTTGGGCGCATCGAACAGCTATTATTTGGAAATTGCAAGGATTAGAAGATGTTATTAGCTTTTCCATTGTCGATCCGGTAATTGGCGAAAATGGCTGGGAATTTTCTGGCGTTGCACAATAAAAGTATGATAGAGGAATGAGGCTTTGTCCAAGATGTAAATCAAATCATGTAGTAAAAAATAGCTGGCGCAAGGAAAAACAAAATTATCTTTGTCGCAATTGTCGTCGCCAGTTTATTGCTACTCATGAACCTAAAGGTTATGCTCCTCAAGTTAAAAAACACTGTTTGACTTTGTATTTGTCATAGAATGGGATTTAAAGGGATTGAGCGCTCAACAGGAGTCTGTCACAACACAGTAATTAATTGGGTAAGACAAGCGGCACAACAAATACCTGAGGAAAATTATGAAATCCCTCAAACGGCTCAAATAGAGGAGAGATTTTGGGAGGAATAATTCCCCCCAAAACTCTCTGATGAATTGCAAACTTTCGTTGGCTCAAAAAAAAACCGTTTCTGGGCGGCAATAAAAGGGAGGAATCTTCCCCCGGTTTTGCCTTCTCTGGACAGTAGTAAACTCCCATCAAGCAGGTATCTTAAAATGGATTATTGGCGATCGTCGCAGTAGTAAAACCTTTCTTCCCTTGTGGTGGATTGTTCGAGGTTGGTGTTGTTTTCTCTACATTACCGACGGCTATCCGGTTTATCCTTGCTTTATTGATGATTGTGACCATCTAGTTAGCAAAACAGCCATGACACGAGTAGAAGGAGAAAGTTCTCGTTTACGCGATTATTTAGGGCGTTTGCATCGTCAAACTTTCTGTTATTCCAAATCTCTTGAAATGCTGGCAGCCTCAATTCACCTCTTGACTTACTATCTAAAATACTGGTCTGTTCCTAATTTTTAGTTCCTCATCTTTTCGTTATGCAACGCCATAAATTTGGATCCCTCAAATTGGCATTTCTTAGCTTGGCGCGGGTCAATTTTGCTCCGAGTAAAGTAGCTCCAACCAAGCTTGCCTCATTCAAGTCTGCATCAGTTAAGTCTATCTAACTCCAATCCACTCCGTTAAGATTCATAGGACGCAAGGGTTGCCTCCTAAAGTCTTTAGTTGTTACTAAATTGATCTGCACGCTCGCTCCCACTTTTATTAGCTCAGATCTTGCACCTATTGGTAGCTAAGCCAGACTGTCACCTGCCTGGCGCGCGTTCAACTAAAGGTAGTGCTGTTAATCACTTACTCCGCCTAATGAACTGTTTTTGACAGCTTCCGTCGAACTTACGTTTATCTAACAACTTTAGTAAGTAGTAGGAAACCATCTGCTGCCCTTAAAATAATGTACCCTTTTGTGAAAGTAGGAGTAGATGTTGGTAATTCTTTCTGGGATGGTCGATGACTTCTCCGCTTAAAAGTCCCAGAAATTTCTATTACCCGAACCGGAGTATTAAAAAGTGGATGGTCTTCTTCTATAGGCTCTGATAGTTGTTGCCGAGCTTCTTTATAGCTCATTAAACTAGACTTAATGACTTTTGGGTTAGTTGCTTTAAAGTCAATTACTGCTAATTTGAGTGCTTTCTCTGCTGCAACTTGCTCACCGATATCAGCACCCGGGTTGGTTGGAGGTGGAAACCCTGGTAACGGATCGGTGTTTGCAGGAGGTAGTTGGCGTTTAGCGTCTTCAGGATTTGGTGCTGGTTCTATAGGAAGAGAATTCATAAGAGAAGGTTGAGAACCTGGCTGGCTGTTTTGGGCTTCGGCTTGCCTCTCACATGAAGATGTAAGAAGTCCGATTGCCAATAAAGCAATAGTTGAAATTAGTCTCTTCATAATAATCAATTCTTTCATGAGATTATTAACAACATTTATGGCATTTTGGTTTCAGCAGAGAATGGTCGGTTTACCAAATAAATGGTAGCGGGAAGGTCATTATACAAACTAGGGTTGGAGCAGTCCTGCCATGTAAAATTACTGAGTGTGGCATCACACGTAGTAGTTTAACGCTACCCCTAAAACGTTCAGTATGTCTTTGTCAGTAGTTGGTAATCAATTGGTGCAAGATGTGAGTTAGGGTGTGGTCAAAAAAAAGTAGTTGGTTGTAGGTTAAGTTGCTCTTAGGAAAGCTTAGAGGCTCTTTATATGTCAGTGTGACAATTATGAAGCTTGAGCAACTGCTAACACTGCTATGACGAAAGTTAAAAATCCTGAATACACTGATGTTGTCCAGAAAGTCGGACAAATACTGTTTCAAGCACTGTGGGACCAAGAACCAGATAAGGATAAAAAGGTGCGTGAGCTTGATAATATAATTAACCAACTGCTACGTAGAATAGGATTGTTGGTAGAATCGCTGCTTTTAACGCTCATTGGCTAACGTTGTGACCAAAAAGGCTAAAGCAACAGGTTTAACTGTACATCGCTGCAAGCGGATAAAATACTTATCATTATTTGGCGCGATTGAAATTCCTTCTCCCTATCTGTGGGATAAAAATATGGGGAAAGGAGCGCGTCCAGTTAAAGACCAGTTGAGGATTGAACATGGTGATCTATCTCTTGCCGTGCAAAGAGCTTTAACGGATTTTGGTGCAGAAGAGTCTTTTGGACAAGCAGCTAAGAGATTTGAAGAACATTATGGTTGGGAAATAAACCGTGCTACTGTGCGCCGAGAAGTAGAGGAGACAGCGCAAAAAGTACAGAAATTCGTGGAAGTCAAACTATTTATAGCTAGACTAAGAGCTTTAAAATCTCTCACTACTAAACCAAATATTGAGCAGTTACTTGTGGAACTAGATAGTTGCCATATTCGGACTGGCATTCTGCTGCCAGTAGAAAAAGCCGAAGTTACCAAGAAACGTCGATTGCTAAAACGTAAGCGTGAATCAGACTGGAAAGAAGTCAGAGTAAATTTAGTCCGTCCAGTGAGCGACAAGGAAAAACGGACTTACGTGGCTCGAATGAGCAAGTATCCAGCAGCCGCCGTCAACTTTGTTCTCGTTATTTTAATCGGAATTCTGAGCGGACTCGTGGTTGGATTGATTTTCTACGGCATTCATCGTTTATTACCCACAACGCCCAGCATTGAAATCGTTTTAACACTGGTCACGCCCTACTGTATGTATTATTTTGCTGAACACTTCCATTATTCGGGCGTGCTAGCGGTCGTTACTGGTGGACTGCTCTTATCCAGCAAGCGCGATCGCGCTTGCTGAGTTACCGGAGCCGGATTGAAGGCGTAAATGTATGGACGAATCTAGTCTTTGTCTTGAACGGGTTGATTTTTCTGCTCATTGGACTCGAATTGCCGTTTGTCATTCGGCAGCTTGGCAATATTAGTTTAGGCAGTGCCGTTTGGTATGGATTAATCATCGCTTTCGTGCTGATTGGAACCAGGCTGCTTTGCACGACGTTAGGAACTTCTGTTTTGATGAGATTCATGAGCCGTTTTATCACGGGTTCAGGCCCGAATCCAGGATGGAGAGGTCCGCTGATTTTCGGCTGGGCGGGAATGCGCGGCGTGGTATCGTTGGCATCTGCACTTTCCGTCCCGATACTTACTCAAGCAGGACAGCCGTTTCCGTACCGTGACCTCATTCTCTTTATCACGTTCATCATCATTCTAATCACCCTGGTTTTTCAAGGATTAACGCTGCCTTGGCTGATCCGCAAAGTACACCTCAGAGATAGGTTTACCCTCATCCCCGAACAACAGCAGGAGATCATCATTCAGAAGAAATTAGCGCAGGCTTCGCTCCGATTCCTGCAAGAAAAATACGGCGGGGAGCGTCCGCGAAACGAACATTTGGATAATCTATTCTCGAAGCTCGAAATCGATCTGAAGTTTTTTGATCGCGAACTCGAAGAATCAAATTTCGTTTGGCAAAACTCATTAAAAGGCTATCAATCCATTTACCTGGAAGTGCTGGAGCGACGACGAGAGTTACTGAACACAATAAATCGCCGTGCCGAGTTTGATGAAGCGTTGATCAGGAAGTATTTTTTATTGACCGATGTGGAAGAATTCAAAGTCCGCGAGATAGGTTTGCAGGAACCCGGCACCGAGTAAGGAGAAATGATGAGCAACAACACCGA
Organism: Aliterella sp. E5.1; assembly: GCF_057473825.1. Taxonomy (NCBI): domain Bacteria; kingdom Bacillati; phylum Cyanobacteriota; class Cyanophyceae; order Chroococcidiopsidales; family Aliterellaceae; genus Aliterella; species Aliterella sp. E5.1. The sequence goes on along the minus strand of NZ_JBYCCV010000008.1, from coordinate 64,207 downwards.
AGGAAAAGTCTTCATCACGGGCGCGAGCGGCGGTTTGGGCGAGGCATCGCCCGATTTCTTTATGCGCAGGGTGCAAGTGTTGTGCTGGGTAGGCGTTTACTCTATGTGCTTACAAAGCTGAATCGCAAAACCTTACATTGGTTAGATCCCCCTACTCTCTACCAACAGGTTTTGACCGCACCCAATTGGTGGTTTAGGTCATTTAGCGCTGCAATATTCTAAAGCTGCCGGGTTTGAAACTATCGCAATTACTCCCTCTAAAGATAAAGAAAAGCTAGTGCGAGATTTGGGCGCTGATGAAGTAGTATCTGATAGTGAAGCTTTACAGAAAATGGGAGGCGCAGATGTAATTCTCGTCACAGGTAATTCCTATAAATCTGCCAGCGCCGCCTTGAAAGGTTTACGCCCTGGTGGACGCATGGTATTAATGGGAATTTCTGAGGAACCATTAGAAGTAACTGGAGACATTGTTACCAATTGCAGCCGCATTATCGGTTCAACTCAAAATGGCAGCGAATATCTTTATGAAGCTTTAGATTATGTTGCCAAAGGGAAAGTAAAAGTAATTGCCGAAACCTACTCTTTAGACGATATCAGCCGCGTCTACGATCGCGTAGCAAACGGTGAAGTAAGATTTAGAGCCGTAATTACCGATATGTAGACTTGTGACGAGGAGCTAGTTGTAGCAGCCCAAATTTACTAAATAAGGAGCAAGTAATGAGCAACACAATTTTTGTTACTGGTGCGACAGGGAATGTAGGTAGTCAAGTTGTCCAACAGTTAATTGCTTCTGGGATAACGCCAAAAGTAGCAGTGCGTTCAATGAATAAAGCAGAATTACTCAAAAAAGCTGGTGCTGAACCTGTTGAGATGGATTTAGATCGCCCTGAGACGGTTCAATCTGCCTTTGCAGGAGTGGATAAAGTTTTCTTAGTCAGTCCTTTTGTGCCGAATATGGTTGAACTAACAGCTATGATGATCGAGGCTGCAAAAAGAGCAAATGTTCAGCAAATTGTCAAACTCTCTGCCTTAGCACAGCCAGGAATTGCCCTGAGTAAGTGGCATTCTGAAATGGAAAATGCGATCGCATCTTCCGGTGTTCCTTTTACTTTTTTGCGTCCTAATGGATTTATGCAGAACTTTGTTACGGCAATGGCAGGTACGATTAAAGCTGACAATGCTTTTTATCTAAATGCCGGAGACGGTAAAGTTAGCTTCGTCGATACTCGCGATATTGCCTCGGTAGCGGTAGCGGCTTTAACAACTAGCGGTCATGAAGGACAAGCTTATACTATTACAGGCTCGGAAGCTTTGTCTCACGCTCAAGCTGCCTCTATTTTGTCTCAAGTTTTGGGCAGAACTATTAACTATGTAGATGTTCCTGACGATGCCGTGCGTCAAGGAATGCAAGGCGCAGGGATGCCCGAATCAATAGTCAATGCCTTGCTGGAATTATATGCTAGTTACAAAGCAGGACAAGCGGCGGTGGTATCACCCGTGGTAGAGCAAGTTACAGGAAAGCAACCGATAAGTTTTGAGCAGTTTGTCAAAGATTATGCAGATGTTTGGCAATAAGTAAAAAGCGATCGCACTTACAATGTTTGCTGCCACAATTGAGCGTCTATAAGTAGCTGCTCAATTAGGGGAGTTTTATTATTAGTGTAGCTAGTGCGATCGCCCGCAAATTCTTGAGCCAATTTCCGCTTTAATGTTTCATATCTCTGCGCCGCTTGGGGATTGTTTCTCAAAAAATCCCGAAACAAAATATGTCTTTCCCAAAACTCGCTATTTACTAGCACTGCATGGATTTGATGACTTCGAGGTATTCCCTTACGAAAATAGTGTCTTCCAGGAATACCAAACTCGCCGTGATAGCTGTAGCCAATCGCTTCCAGACGAGAAACTTGCATTGGTAGAGGTGGTATTTGCTTTAAACCTAAGAGCATATCAATTACAGGTTTAGCTGCTAATCCTGGTACGGCGGTGCTACCAATATGTTGAATATTTGTCATCATATCGCCTAAAGCAAGCAAAATTTGCTGTTTTTCCTGCTCGTACTGATTAGACCAATTAGCATTGTAATCGACTACTATAATCGGATCTTCACTACTCATTATTCGTCTTCAATCGCTGCATCTCGATCTAGAATCAATAAGTCACGCAAGCCATTAGTATCTAGTTCAGTCAACCATTGTTCCCCTGCACCTACTACTTGCTCGGCTAGTTCTTTTTTGCTTTCAATCATGGCATTAATTTTTTCCTCCAAAGTGCCAGTACAGACAAATTTATGTACTAAAACATTGCGCTTTTGCCCGATTCTAAATACGCGATCGGTTGCTTGATTTTCTACGGCGGGATTCCACCAACGATCGAAGTGAAAAACATGATTTGCTCTGGTCAAATTCAATCCTACACCCCCAGCTTTAAGGGAAAGAATAAAGATTGGAGGCGCTTGCGGATCGTGCTGAAATCGATCGATCATTTCTTCTCTTTGCGTCTTTGTAGTGCTGCCATATAAAAACAACACTTCTCTATTAAACTGTTTTTCCAAATGTGCTTTTAGTAACTTTCCCCACTCGGCAAATTGCGTAAAAATCAAAGCGCGATCGCCTTCTGCGATAACTTCTTCTAACATTTCCTGCAAACGCTGCAATTTGCCTGATTTTTTATCAAAGTCGCTAGGTAATAAATTCTCTTGCTTCTTGCCTTTCTCTGCTTTTTCTCCTACCATCGCCGGATGATTGCAGATTTGTTTTAACTTCACCAGCAACGCCAAAATCATTCCGCGACGTTGTACCCCTTCCGCCGATTCAATTTGTGCTAAAGATTCCTCAACTACTTGCTGGTAAAGCGTTGCTTGCTCTACAGAAAGTCCGCAAAACACAGTCATTTCTTGCTTTTCAGGCAAATCTTGAATAATAGTGCGATCGCTTTTCAAACGCCGAAGAATAAACGGTTGTACGAGCGATCGCAAAGTGTTTAAAGAAGCTGCATCGCCATACTTTTCAATCGGCATCGCAAATCGCCTTTGAAAAAATTGTTTAGCGCCCAAATAACCTGGGTTGAGAAAGTCTAAAATTGACCACAATTCCCCCAATCTATTCTCTACAGGCGTACCAGTTAAAGCAATTTTAAAATTAGCCTTTAATTGTCTTACTGCTTGGGATTGTTTTGCTTCGGGGTTTTTGACGTTTTGCGCTTCATCTAATACAACTCCTTGCCAATTAACGCTTTCAAATAACTTCAGATCCCGGTAAATTAACGCATAACTTGTAATGACAATTTCATGCTTCTGTACTGCTTTGCCAAAAACCTCACCCTTAGAGCGTTTATCACCATGATGAAGCATAACTTTTAAGCTGGGTGCAAACTTTTTAACTTCCCTCTCCCAGTTTCCTAATACTGAAGTTGGGCAAACTACCAAAGTTGGCTGTGTCAAGGCTTTTTGTTCTTGCAGATGTAGCAAAAAGGCGATTAATTGCGCTGTTTTTCCCAAACCCATATCATCAGCTAAACACGCACCCAAACCCCAACGTTCTAAAAACGCCAGCCAGCTAAAACCCCGTTGTTGGTAAGGGCGCAACTCTCCTTGAAACTTGCTCGGTGTCGGTAGAACTGCGATCGCATTATTATCTTGTAAAGTAGTCATCAACTCCTGAAGTACTCCTGACGCTTCAAAGCTAACTACAGGCAACTTTTCAATCGCCATCGTATCGCCCGTACTGAGGCGCAGCGCATCTTCTAGCGTTAATGTCAAGCTATTTTTCCGAGCGGCAAAAAAGTTTTGGGCAGTTTTGATATCTGGCGGCTTCAGTTCTACCCACTCCCCATTTATCTCTACAAGGGGGCTACCAAGCGCTACAAGGCGGTCAAACTCGGTTTTTGATACTGTCTGTCCCCCAATGACCAATTGCCACTGCAAGGTCAGTAAACTGTGCAATCCCAAACGTTGTTGCTGTTGGGGCGCAGCATTACTAATTTTTAAGCCCAATCGATTCGCCCAGCCCCCGCTACTGCTGAGACTTGGCGGTAAAACTACTCCTAAGCCGTTATCTTCAAACCGCCAAGCTACAGACTTAATAAATTCATAAGCCTGCAACGGAGTCAAAGTACAACTTTCAGGATAAGGATCTTCTAAACTAGGAGCAATTGGGTCGTATAATCTGGACGCTAAACCCAACCCGCGCAAAAAAGTTTCTTGGGGGTTTTCTATCTCTCGATTTTGGTACACCCAGCTTTCTACTGGATGCTGCCAAATAGCCGCCGCTTCTACTAAAAATTCTGCTTCATCTACAGCTTGCAGAAAGTACGCCAAAATCCACTCATTATTGCTAGAAGTTGGAGGTACTAATTGAAAACAGGTACGGAAACGATTTTGAGCCGACGTTAATTGATACTGTAAAGGTGCAATCCAAGCATTTAACGACGATTCTAGCCGCTCTAGCTGCCCTGGTTCCGATTTAACGGTATTATCGGCACGAGTTAGACTGTGCAGCCACTCTTTCCATAAAGGGGGTAAGGTAGGCAAATCGCTACTAACAACAGTCCGCACTTGTGCGTCTATAGTAGTGCTAAGGAAGTCTTGGATTAGTTTTTGTGGTGGTAGAGGTAAATCTATTGTTTGGGTGGTTCCCTGCTGATAGCACAGGCAAGCTAAAGGCATAGTTTGGGCAAATTGTTCCAAGCGCCCCGAATCGACATAACTATCCAATAGACTGCGCCACTTAGTCGTTAGCGTATTATCTTCAAGTCTTTCTAAAGTAGGCAAAAACTTAGCCCTACTCATTACATCCCAACTCCATCGGGCAACTTGCGCCCAAAAACGCAAATCTCCACCCAAATAAGAATTTTCTTCAATACCTAGAGGTAGAGAAGTGAGTAATTTCATTGCTTCTAACGGGCTAAAGCAAAAACCCTCAACTTGCCACGGGTATAACAAATAAGACTTATTATTTTCTAATTCTATGGCAACAGAATGTACTGGATAAAGCAAATTATTATCGATATATGTCGGGAGAGCAATTATCTGAGCAGAAGGTACTCGATTATTGCTAACATCTAGCTTTTGAGCGCTTGTCCCTTTGCGGGGGCGTTTATTTGCCACCGCCACCAAAGAAGCAGGAAGTAATTTAGCGACTTCGGAGTTTTGCAAAGATACCCAAGCTATCAATTCCTCCGGTGTCATCGCCAACGGGTGATTGGGCAACGCTGTCAAGTCTGATAACCCTACTGAACTGCGCCAAGTTTCTCCCCAAATAAATAAGCAACTACCTTGCTTTTGCAGTAACCAACTACCGTGTAAAATTGCCATCTTTTTCCAAAACTTCCGACTTACGCAAACTGTTAAAAAAAATACTTACTTTTAAATTTTTATAGTAATTATTTATACATTTGTTAGGAAAATATCTTGTTTCTAGCCCAGGACTTGTTCCATATTAATATTAATAAGCTTTTGATAAACCGCTCTACAATTAATTTGAATATCAGTTAAAAATTGCCGAATATTTGCAGTATTTACACATAACACAATCCCTAGTGCGATCGCATTTTTAATTTCGCCGCTAAAATCCCTACATATCCCCTGCCCTCCCCTTGTCCCCTCCATCGATGCTAGGATTGCGACAGAGAAAAAAGAGAAGGAAGAAAAACTGAATGATAGAGATTGATAGGTCAATATCCTTTGATGGACGGGATATTAGACTGAAGGTTGGTCTATTAGCTCCTCAAGCTGGTGGGTCAGTTCTAATGCAATCTGGAGATACCGCAGTCCTTGTAACTGCTACTCGCTCCACCGCCAGAGAAGGCATTGATTTTTTACCATTAACTGTAGATTACGAAGAAAGACTTTATGCTGTAGGGCGAATTCCGGGGGGATATTTGCGGCGCGAAGGTCGTCCCCCAGAAAAATCAATTCTTGCTAGCCGTCTAATTGACCGTCCTTTGCGTCCCTTGTTTCCCTCTTGGTTGCGGGATGACTTGCAAATAGTCGCCACTACTTTATCGATGGATGAATTAGTACCGCCAGACATATTAGCGGTAACTGGTGCCTCTTTAGCAACGCTACTGGCTAAAATTCCTTTCAAAGGTCCAATGGCAGCAGTCAGAGTTGGGTTAGTAGGAGACGATTTTATCATCAATCCTACTTACGCAGAGATCGAAGCAGGAGAACTAGATTTAGTCGTAGCAGGCTCTCCCGATGGCGTAATTATGGTAGAAGCTGGAGCTAACCAGTTGCCAGAGCGAGATATTATCGAAGCAATTGATTTTGGCTACGAAGCAGTGCGAGACTTGATTCAAGCGCAACTAGACTTAATTGCTGAAATGGGCATTGAAATGGTGACGGAAGAGCCACCAGAAGAAGACCAAACCTTGCTAAACTTTATTAGCGATCGCGCCACTGATTCAGTTAAACAGATTCTTGGGCGATTTGAAAAAGACAAAAATGTCCGCGATGCCGCCCTAGATGAAGTCAAAAAGTCTGTAGTATATGAAATCGCGCAATTGCCAGAAGACGACTCTATCCGCGTTGCAACGCAGACAAACAGTAAAGCTTTAGGCAATAATTTCAAAGCCCTAACCAAAAAACTCATGCGCCGTCAAATTATTGAAGACGGAGTTCGAGTTGACGGACGCAAACTTGACGAAGTGCGCCCAGTTTCTTGTCGTATCGACCTCTTACCAAAGCGGGTGCATGGTAGCGGCTTGTTCAACCGGGGACTAACGCAGGTATTATCAGCTTGTACTCTCGGTACGCCCGGAGATGCCCAAACTCTGTTAGATGACTTGCAGCCAGACTTGCAAAAGAAACGCTACTTGCATCACTACAATTTCCCACCTTTTTCTGTCGGCGAAACCAAGCCCTTACGCGCTCCAGGTCGGCGCGAAATCGGTCACGGAGCTTTAGCTGAAAGGTCGATTTTACCCGTACTACCATCCAAAGAAGATTTCCCCTACGTTATTCGCGTAGTTTCAGAAATTCTTTCTTCTAACGGTTCAACTTCTATGGGTTCAGTCTGCGGTTCTACCCTAGCACTTATGGATGCGGGCGTACCAATTTCTAAACCTGTAAGCGGTGCAGCTATGGGTTTAATCAAAGAAGGTGACGAAGTGCGCGTCCTTACAGACATTCAAGGCATTGAAGACTTTTTAGGCGATATGGACTTCAAAGTTGCTGGGACAGATGCCGGAATTACCGCCTTGCAAATGGACATGAAGATTTCTGGCTTACCAATAGCAACCATTGCCAAAGCCATCGAACAAGCACGTCCAGCGCGGCAGCATATTCTTGAAAAAATGCTGGAGGTTATTGATAAACCTCGCACAGAAACCTCACCTTTTGCCCCTCGTTTACTCACAATTAAGATCGATTCAGAGTTAATTGGCTTAATTATTGGACCTGGCGGTAAAACCATCAAAGGCATTACCGAGGAAACAGGCGCAAAAGTTGATATCGAAGATGATGGTACGGTAACAATTTCTGCTATCGATGAAAGCAAAGCCAAAAAAGCCCGTAATATCATTCAAGGCATGACGCGCAAGCTCAATGAAGGCGATGTTTACGCAGGTCGCGTAACTCGCATTATACCCATTGGCGCATTTATAGAATTTCTACCTGGAAAGGAAGGAATGGTGCATATTTCCCAAATTGCCGACCACCGTGTCGGCAAAGTTGAAGACGAGTTGACCGTCGGCGATGAAGTGGTTGTAAAAATCCGCGAGGTTGATAATAAAGGGCGAATTAATCTTACCCGTTTAGGCATTCACCCCGACGAAGCTACCGCCGCACGCGCCGCCGCCGCCGTTAATCGTTAAGCAGGTCTTTGAAAGCACATAAACTTTAGGTTTATGTGCTTTTTTAATCGCAAGCCGAACTGATTATAATGGCTCAAGTAATATTCCACTCACACCTGCGATGTCTATAATCCAGAACCACGAGGTACAATAAGCGCTAGTTTCTAGTTGTTATACGCGAGTGCCAAACCGTCCTACATCGGAGCAGCCAAATTCTCGGCTACCACTACATCGGTGGCAAATTCACCCTGCTACCCAAAAAGTAATCGCTTTTGCTCAAGAAAGTTCTATATCGCCAATAGTTGCTCAACTACTTATCAATCGCGGCGTAGAAACTTTAGAACAAATCCAAGCATTTCTAGATCCAGAATCTCAAAGCTTACCTTCACCCTTAGAGGAGTTTCCGGATCTAGGTTTGAGCGTAGAATTACTCGAAAATGCGATCGCTACAGGACAAAAAATAGCAATTTGCGGCGACTATGACGCTGACGGTATGACTAGCACTGCTTTATTGTTGCGGAGTCTGCGATGGTTGGGCGCACAAGTTGACTATGCTATTCCCAGTCGGATGCACGAAGGCTATGGTATCAATAAACGCATCGTTGAAGAATTTAAACGCGATGGGTTTGGGATAGTTATTACGGTAGATAATGGCATCTCTGCCTATGATGCGATTGCTCGCGCTAGAGAACTAGGGCTAATCGTTATCGTTACAGACCACCACGATGTCCCTCAACAGCTTCCCCCAGCTAATGCCATCCTCAACCCCAAACTGATCGCCGAGTCTTCGCCTTATCGCGGCGTGGCGGGTGTGGGCGTTGCCTACATCTTAGCTATCTCCCTAGCGCAACAATTAGGGGAAATTAAAGGCTTAGTTAAGCCCCTATTAGAACTATTTACTCTCGGAACAATTGCCGATCTTGCCCCCTTAACTGGAGTAAATCGTCGTTGGGTAAAACGCGGCTTGCAACTGCTACCCCATTCTCAACTAGCTGGAGTCCAAGCTTTGATTCAAGTTGCGGGGGTCAAAGGTGGAAGCGCAAATAAACAAGCTGCGAAGGCAGAACAAACCCTCAAGCCTGACGATATTGGTTTTCGCCTAGGACCGCGAATCAATGCAATTGGGCGCATTGCTGACCCCCAAATAGTCATTGAATTGCTAACTACCGACGACCCCGGAATCGCCCTAGAAAGAGCGATGCAATGCGAACAAATTAACCAAACTCGCCAGCAACTTTGCGAACAAATTGAAACGGAAGCGATCGCACTTGTAGAGGAGTTGTATGCTTCATCTTTGCATCAAGATCGAGTTTTGGCGATCGTGCAACCAAATTGGCATCACGGTGTAATTGGGATTGTGGCATCGCGCTTATTAGAACGCTACGGCGTACCCGTTTTTATTGGGACTGAGGAGAATGAAGACCAAATTCGGGGTTCGGCGCGGGGGATTCCAGAATTTCATGTATTTGCTGCTTTAGAAGCCTGTAAAGACCTCTTAGGCAAGTTTGGCGGACATAAAGCGGCGGGGGGCTTCTCTTTTTCTGCTAGGAATTTGACTCAATTGCGATCGCGTTTGGTTGCTTTTGCCAATCAATGCTTGCAAGTCGAACACCTCAAACCTGTACTAAATATTGATGCCCAAGTTTCTTTAGACCAAATTAATCCATCGCTTTACGAGCAAATTTTAGCTCTCAATCCCTGCGGCATTGAAAATCCCGATCCGGTATTTTGGACGGCAAACGTCCAAGTAGTCGAACAACAACTTGTGGGCAAAGGTCATATTAAACTTACTGTATCTTCTGATGGAATGAATAAAATTAAAGCGATCGCTTGGCGGTGGCGCGATTATTTTCCCCTCCCGCCCAGAATTGATATTGCCTACAAATTACGAGAAAATACTTGGAACGGCAATACCAATATAGAACTAGAGTTGGTAGGTGCTAGAGTTGCTACCCCGCTTCAACCCTCTTGGAAAACTTGGGGGAGGGAAACCGCTCTCTTGGGAAACTCTGTGGAGGGAAACCCTCCCCACAGATTTCCCGCTCCCCCCAATTTTCCGCTTTGTTTTTCTCCACCAGCACCCAACAGCGCCAAATTTGACTACAAACAACGCCTTTACACTTGCGGCTTCTTTCCTACAAATTCTTTATGGGAATTGAGAATCAAAAATGATGCTGGAAAAGTTTTAGCTATTCAATCTGGTCAAAATACAGGTTTATTGGGTACTAAGCGAGAAGATGCAACTTTGGTAGATTTATCTCAGCCCAAATTTTATAATTTAGTCCAAGCAGCGCTCAAAGCCTTAGAAACTTCTAAAAAAGAGTGTAGTGATTGATATTTTATACTTTTGAATTAATCGTTAATATTAGTTTGGTCTACAACCAATTCGGGCAACATTCCCAAGCTAGAGGATTTTATCAGCAAGCGTTAAATACTTTTCAAGCTATTGAACCTCTCCGCCAAGCCCAACTAACTCTAATCAAGCTTCTGCAAGTCGCAATGGTCGTCCTTATTACTGGGCATCGTTTATATTGATTGGTAGCGCGTTTATTTTTAGCTAACGACAGTATTGATTTTTAAGTTAGTTGAAAATAATTAGGGGGTACTCTTTGTATCCCCCAAATAGCCAATTTCTGTAGCTTCCGCCCTTGACTTCTACAGGTTGCCGTTGCGAAAGGCAAGAATAAATATTACCACTGGTCCCGAAATCATAATTAGTCCCACGGAAACCAACTGAGCAATTACTAGCCAATTAATGCTGTTTAATCCATCAAACAATGATTCCATTTTTCCTCCAAATTGACCCAAACAATTCTGTAAATGCGCTACAAAATCCGCACCCTATCTTACCCCGAAGAGCGATCGCTCTATTAAAGTAAGTTAACAAATCTATAATAAATAATAACAAAAACTACAACTATTAAATTATGGCAACCTGGCAATGCGTCAAGCAATGTGGAGCCTGCTGTCATCTAGATGCGAGCGATCGCCCAGATTTAGATGAGTACCTCTTACCAGACGAATTAGAGCTATATCTCAGTATGGTAGGAGCCGATGGCTGGTGCGTCAACTACGATCGCATCGCCCGCGAATGTCGGATTTATGCTGATAGACCGCGTTTTTGTCGCGTAGAAGCAGAGGTATTTGCCGATATGTACGGCATAGAACCAGAAGAACTAAACGATTTTGCGATCGAATGCTGCGAACAACAAATTACTGGAGTTTATGGCGATTTGTCGCTAGAAATGCTGCGATTTGAGAGTGCGGTAGGCATAAGTCTAGATTTGCCTCCCAAATTGTAGATAACGTGTTTTTCCTTAAGAAAAGTGCAAAGTGGTTGATTTTTGTAACAATTACCGAGAAAATGAAAAGAATATGAGAAATTTTTGTCCTTTAACCTAATGACTCGTGAAACTTGATGCTGCCCCTTATTCAGTCAATACATTGGAAAAACCACTTGTAGCGACAGCACCGGAGCGCAACCGCTCCTCTATTGGGGCAATTTTTGGCTCTACATTCCTGACAATATTTTTGGCTGAATTAGGCGACAAAACTCAGTTAGCAACCTTGCTTATGAGTGCAGAATCTCAAAATCCTTGGGTAGTATTTTTAGGTGCAAGTGCAGCCTTAGTTACAACTAGCTTATTAGGGGTAATAGTGGGACGCGCGATTGCGAGTCGTTTTACGCCCAAAACTATAGAAATAGCCGCAGGTATTAGTTTGCTATTAATATCCGCAACGCTGTTGTGGGATGTAATTGTAGGTTAAAAATATGGATTGGCATTTGCTAGGACTGAGTTTTGTTACCGTATTTTTGTCTGAATTAGGCGATAAAAGTCAGTTAGCAGCGATCGCTCTTAGCGGACAATCATCTTCACCCCGCGCTGTATTTTTTGGTACTGCTACTGCGCTCGTATTAACCAGTTTGCTTGGGGTAATTGCTGGAGAATGGATGGCAGAATTATTGCCTGTGCGTACCGTGAAATTAATTGCCGCGATCGGGTTTGCTATTTTAGGGATTCGTTTGTTGCTATCTAAAAGCGATAGTGAAACTGTTTTAGATCAAGATTGATGGAACTGCGATCGCATTTACGCATTTATCTTAAAAATTCACCCACTTTCAAATCTAAATTGATATTGTAAAGCGATCACAGAAAATGAGAAAAAGACGACAAATTGGATTTAATAATTAATTATTCTCCCCCTTTTTTAAGGGGGGTTGGGGGGGATCGATGCCAAACCTCAGCACCAGTGACTTTCATCTTCCCTACAATCGCGCCTTAATTTCTAAAGCCAAAGAACTGCGGCAAAATATGACCCCCGCCGAAAAGAAGCTTTGGTATGGATATTTAAGAACTTTCGATTTCAAAGTTTTCCGCCAAAGACCGATTGATTATTTTATTGTTGACTTTTATTGTCCCCCTCTCAAGCTAGTTATTGAAGTTGATGGCGAGAGTCACTATACAAAACAGGGAAAAGATTACGACGAAGAAAGAACTCAGCGCTTGGAAAGTTATGGGTTAAAAGTAATCCGATACACGAATCAGCAGGTTTTAGGCGATTTTGAGAGTGTTTGTGGTGAGATTGAACGGTTGATCCCCCCCAACCCCCCTTAAAAAGGGGGGAGAATTAGGAAAATTGGAAAATACGGATGAAGTGCGATCGCAGTAGCTTTATAAACGAAGTTCTTTGGAAAGAGAAAAGGAGAATTTTTATGCAAGAGCTAGAAGCTGCTTATACAGAACAAGCCAACGATCTAGAGTTTCAACAAGAGATATCCGCGTGGGATGTTGCGGTGAAAGATGGTTTAAATGCCTAACGGGACGTTAACTTATAAGCGAGGAGAAATATGGATAGAGTAGCACCTCTACAGCAAAAAGCCCTTCATCAAGTAATGAAAGGCTTTTTTAATGATTAATATAGTTCAAAATTTCTTAAGCTTCTTGACGAAAACACCAGCCCAAAAGCGTACCACCCACCGCCAACTTAATTGCTTCTAGTAGCCAATAAGCAACGTGCAAGTTGTTCATCGTGGTTGGAACTTCAACAGTTTCAAATAAATTTAGTTGTACTCCAGTAGCACACATTTGCGGAGTCAAAAAGTAGGCATTAGTCAAAGCTACAACTAACATTAGTCCTGACAAAATTACCGCACCGCGCCGCCAGTTATTGCTGACAAACGCTGTTTTATTTAGAGCTAATACACTAGTTAATACTATAGCTGCCGCTACTAATTCAATCCGATTGAAATTCCAGAAAATTAGATAACCTGGGGAGGTAAAACCTGCTTGAGTCATCATCCCTGACACATATAAACTAGGCATAATTACCCAGTCTAAAATTAAGCTTGCACCCAGCCATAAACCCAAGGTTAATAAAACAATGGTTTGCCAAGGCGATCGCTTTATTTGCAGGTTAGAAACAGCAGTCATATAATTTCCTCTGATGTATTTTATATTTTTAACTTAACTATTTTTGTTAGTAACAACTGCGAAATATTTTTTAAAGTAAACCCGTGAAAAGCCGTAAGTTTTGTTAACTCTCGCCAAGATTGATAACAATTGCCTAGATTAAAAGTAATTAGCGATCGCAGTTTTTAAAGCAACCTAATTAATTTTCTATGCTAATCCGCCGCACAAGTTTAGCTGCAATGGTAGCAATTGCAAGTATTTCCGTAATTACACCCGAACTCGCGCAATCGGTACAGTTGAGAGATGGAACTGTGTCTTTTGTGCAACAGCCCCGTTTAGTAGAAAGTACCACGACATTAAAAGACATCAATGCTTGGGGTGCAACTTATTATTTCACTATCGATCTACCGGAAAAAGCTGGAGAACCCTTGCAAACAGTTACGTTTAATCAGCATGAGGGTGTAGATAATATCCGTTTCGATCTAGATGATACTCGTGCATTTGTAGGGACGCGCCGACGCAGGGGAGAAAACATTACTTTGGGCGAAGTTACGAGAGACAAAAAAACGCGGACTGTCACTGTAGTATTTGACCCGCCGATCGCTCCAGGAAAAACAATTACTATTGGTTTGCGTCCAGTGCAAAATCCCTTTTCGTCGGGAGTTTACTTGTTTGGTGTCAAAGCTTTCCCGGCGGGTGCAAAAACGGCTGGGCAATTTATGGGCTATGGACGGCTGCAATTTTACGGCGATTTATTTGACTAACTTCCCTTGGCGCAAATGGGCGGCTTGAACTAGCAAAGAATCTGCAAAGGCGATCGCTTCCGTTTGAGATTGTCCACTAGCTAACGTGGCTAATTCTTCCCGGCGAGTAGAAAAATTATCTAAGGCTTTGACTCGCACCACTGTCCGAATATCAGTATCGGTAGAGGTATCAAGGGCTTGTTTATCAACGCGGAAGTGCGTATCTGCCATTGCTGCAACTAAAGGCTGGTGAGTAACACATAAAACTTGTTGGCGATCGCTTAGTTGATGCAACTTTTCGGCGATCGCATTTGCAACTTTTCCCGATACCCCGACATCAATTTCATCAAATATCAAAGTTCCTACCGGATCTAAGCTGGAAAAGCAAGATTTTAAAGCTAATAAAAAGCGGCTCATTTCTCCACCAGAAGCAACTTCTGTAAGCGGTTGCAACGGTTCGCCAGGATTGGCGCTAAATAGAAAGGTAATGCGATCGCCTCCCATAGCTGAAACTGTAGTAGGTTCAATGGCAACTTCAAACTGTACCTTGTCCATTGCCAATGGTTTAAGTTCGATCAGTAGCTTTTCTTCCATCCGTGCGGCGGTAGTTTGACGTAGTTTAGTAAGCCTATCTACTGTTTGCATGAGTTTGGTATAGCAAACTTGTTCCCGTTGTTCCAAAGCTTCAATCGATTGTTCGCCGCCGTCTATTTCTGCTAATTCCGTTTGGACGCGATCGTAATAAGCAATTACTTCTCCGAGGGTAGGTCCATATTTACGGCAAATTTGTTTTAATTCGCGAATTCGCTCCTCTACCTCTGCCAATCGCTGCGGATCGGCTTCTAAAGCATCGCCATAAACGTGTATCTGTCTACCGACTTCTCCAACAGCAGTTAAAGCTTCAGAAATCGCATCTACCAATGGCTGCAATTGAGAATCGTACTGCACCATATCTGTTAAAACTATTTCCGCGTTTCCCAATAAATCCGCCGCCGCCAAACCATCGTTATCGTTTTGGTATACTGCTTGATAGACTTTGTAGCTCAACTGTTGCAATTCCACCACGTGACTAAGACGCTGACTTTCTTGCTCTAAAGCTTCCATTTCATCAGGATCGCTTAAATTTGCTGCTCCTAATTCTTGTGATTGATACTTAAGTAAGTCTAATTGCTGCAAACGCTGGCGATCGCCTTGGCGGCGTTTTTCTAAGTTTGTCTTAGCTTCCCCGTAATCGGCAAACAGCTTGGCGACAATTTCCCGCTCTTTAAAATGTGCTTCTCCACCATAAAGATCCAACCATTGCCTAACTTGTGCTGATTGTCCTACTTGTACGGTTTGCCCTTGAGCGGTAATTTCTACTAGCAAGCTTCGCAGTTGCGTTATTACCTGACGATTGACTAATACGCCATTTACCCGCGTGCGACTGCGGAGACTACCACTACGAGCATTCATTTCTCGACTGCAAACTACTGTTTCTTCATCAATTAGCTCAATTTCTTGCTCTACTAGCCATGCAGCCAAAGAGCGGTTCAACTTAAACGTAGCTTCTACCATTGCCCGATTTGAGCCTGTACGGATAGCGCGGCTAGAAACCTTGCCTCCCAAAGCTGCATCGATCGCATCTAATATAATGGATTTTCCCGCACCCGTTTCGCCAGTCAGTACGTTCAAACCAGCGCCAAATTCCAAATTTAGCCGATCGATCAAAGCAAAATTTTCAATTGCAAGGGATAGCAGCATAAAAACTTAATTCACCGTAAGGTTAGATGCCAAAAATTGTTAGTTTGATAGACACTCTTAGTTTAGTGTGACTTCCTAGCATAGTACATATATACTTGTGCATCGTTGCTAAACAATAAAGATTAAACTGTTGATGTACAGGCAATTTTTAGACAAATTACTATCGCCAACTTAAAAATATTTCAAAATGCAGCCTACCGATCCTAACAAGTTCACAGACAAAGCCTGGGACGCAATTGTAAAATCCCAAGATATAGCCCGGAGTTACTTACAGCAACAACTAGATGTAGAGCATTTAGTATTGGCATTGTTGGAACCGAACGAACTGGGCGATCGCATTTTAAATAAAGCCGGGATCGAACTTAGCCGCTTTCAACAACAACTCGATGCTTTTACCCAGCGCCAGCCCAAAATTGGCAAAAGCGAACAACTCTACCTAGGGCGCAGTTTAGACCTCTTGCTCGACCGCGCAGAGGCAGCTAGAGCGAAGATGGAAGATGAGTTTATCTCCATCGAACATATACTATTAGGTTTAGTTCAAGACGATCGCATTGGTCGTCGTTTGTACAAAACTTTTAACCTCGACACTGCAAAATTAGAAGCTGCAATTCAAGCGGTTCGAGGTAGCCAAAAAGTCACCGATCAAACCCCCGAATCGCGCTACCAAGCTTTAGAAAAGTTTGGGCGAGATTTAACTGAACAAGCAAAAACTGGCAGACTTGACCCCGTAATTGGTAGAGATGAAGAAATAAGAAGGGTAATTCAAGTATTGTCAAGGCGTAGTAAGAATAATCCCGTACTTATTGGCGAACCAGGAGTAGGTAAAACAGCGATCGCGGAAGGGTTAGCCCAAAGGATAATTAACGGTGACGTTCCCGAATCTCTCAAAAATCGGCAATTAATTTCGCTAGATATGGGGAGTTTGATTGCTGGGGCTAAATATCGCGGCGAATTTGAAGATCGTTTGCGATCGGTACTCAAAGAAGTTACCGGATCTAACGGGCAAATTGTGCTATTTATCGATGAATTGCATACCGTTGTAGGTGCAGGCGCAAGTCAAGGCACAATGGACGCGGGAAACTTGCTCAAACCCATGCTGGCGCGGGGAGAATTGCGCTGTATTGGCGCAACAACTTTAGACGAGTACCGCAAGTATATTGAAAAAGATGCCGCCTTAGAGCGCCGCTTTCAGCAAGTATATGTCAAGGAACCGACGGTCGAAACAACAATTTCTATTTTGCGCGGCTTAAAACAACGCTACGAAGTGCATCATAGTGTCAAAATTACCGATTCCGCGCTAGTAGCCGCCGCTACGTTGTCTAATCGCTATATAAGCGATCGCTTTTTGCCCGATAAAGCGATTGATCTGGTAGACGAAGCCGCCGCCCAGCTAAAAATGGAAATTACTTCTAAGCCCTCAGAATTAGAAACAATTGATCGGCGAATTATGCAGCTAGAAATGGAAAAACTATCCTTAGCTGGAGAAGATAAACGCGCCACAACTACCAAAGAGCGCTTAGACCGAATTCAGGAAGAAATTGCTAGTTTAACCGAAAAACAGCAGGAATTTAACAACCAATGGCAAGGCGAAAAACAGATATTAGATGCCATTAGTACCTTAAAAAAACAAGAAGATTCCCTGCGAGTTCAAATTGAGCAAGCCGAACGCGCCTATGACTTAAATACCGCCGCACAGTTGAAGTACGGACAACTAGAAGGAGTCCAGCACGAACGCGAAGCCAAAGAAGCGAAGTTATTAGAAATTCAAACTCAAGGCTCAACTCTCCTACGCGAAGAAGTAACCGAAGGCGATATCGCGGAAATAGTAGCGAAATGGACTGGTATACCTGTAAATCGCCTGCTAGAATCTGAGCGGCAAAAACTCCTCCAACTAGAAAGCCATTTGCACCAACGAGTAATCGGTCAAACTGAAGCCGTAGAAGCGGTTGCAGCAGCCATCCGCCGCGCCCGTGCAGGGATGAAAGATCCCGGCCGTCCGATTGGTTCCTTTCTCTTTATGGGTCCTACCGGAGTAGGTAAAACTGAGTTAGCCCGCGCCTTAGCACAATTTTTATTTGATGCAGACGATGCTTTAGTGCGTTTGGATATGTCTGAATACATGGAAAAACACTCAGTATCGCGTTTAGTTGGAGCGCCTCCAGGCTATGTAGGCTACGAAGAAGGCGGGCAATTATCGGAAGCGGTGCGCCGTCGTCCTTATTCAGTCGTGCTACTAGACGAAGTAGAAAAAGCGCACCCCGATGTCTTCAACATTTTGTTGCAAGTGTTAGACGATGGGCGGATTACTGATTCTCAAGGGAGGACGGTAGATTTTCGCAACTCTGTAATCGTGATGACAAGTAATATCGGTAGCGAACACATACTAGATGTAGCGGGAGACGATCGCAAATACGAACAAATGCAGACAAAAGTATTAGACGCTTTGCGATCGCACTTTCGCCCGGAATTTCTCAATCGCGTTGATGACATTATTCTGTTCCACACCCTCAACCGCAGCGAATTACGCCAAATTGTCGCCATCCAAATCAAGCGCGTGATGAATCTTTTAGCCGACCAAAAAATTAGCTTAGAATTATCATCTACCGCTTTAGACTTTTTAGCAGAAGCAGGTTATGACCCCGTATATGGCGCTCGTCCGCTCAAACGGGCGATTCAAAGGCAAATTGAAAACCCTCTAGCTACAAAGTTATTGGAAAATACCTTTACCGAGGGCGATACTATTTTTGTTGATTATGCAGATAGTAGTTTGACCTTCGATCGCCAAATGCCTGTGAGCTTGCCTAAAAAAGCTAAATTAGCGAAATAAAAGGCGATCGCACGGCTCGAAAAGGTATGGTTTGTAACTCGGCGATCGCTAACTACCCACAAACCAACCATCTTCTTACACACCGATTAAAATCTTAATTAAATAATCACTGCATCTAAAACCCATGCTGGAACAAGGCACAATCAGTATCCATACTGAAAATATTTTCCCGATTATCAAAAAATCTCTCTACTCAGACCACGAGATTTTCCTACGAGAGCTTGTTTCTAACGCCGTAGATGCCATTGAAAAACTAAAAATGGTATCCCGCGCTGGAGAATACAACGGCGACGCTGGCGAACCAGAAATTGTTATTGCTGTAGATAAAGAGCAAAAAACTTTGTCCATCACCGATAACGGGATTGGCATGACCGCCGAAGAAGTGAAAAAGTACATCAATCAAGTAGCTTTTTCGAGCGCCGAAGAATTTATCCAAAAGTACGCAGGCAAATCTGACCAGCCAATTATCGGTCACTTTGGACTTGGCTTTTATTCATCGTTTATGGTGGCGCAAAAAGTCGAAATCGATACTTTTTCTTACCAAGAAGGCGCTCAAGCCGTCCATTGGAGTTGTGACGGTTCCCCAGAATTTAGCTTAGAGGAGTCATCTCGCACCCAACGCGGTACGACTATTACTCTGACATTGCAGGAAGAAGAAGGCGAATACGCCGAAACCGCTCGTATCCGTCAGTTAGTAAAAACTTACTGCGATTTTCTTCCCGTACCCATCAAGTTAGATGGCGAAGTAATCAATCGTCAAAAAGCACCTTGGCGCGATTCTCCTAGCAGCCTAACTAAAGAGGATTATTTGGAGTTTTACCGCTACCTCTATCCTTTTCAAGAAGAACCACTATTGTGGGTTCATCTCAATACCGATTATCCTTTCTTGCTCAATGGCATCCTGTATTTTCCCAAATTAGTACCGGATGTAGACGTTACTAAGGGGCAGATTAAACTATTTTGCAATCAAGTCTTTGTCAGCGACCATTGCGAAGAAATCGTCCCCAACTTTTTGCTACCCATGCGGGGAGTAATTGACAGCGTTGATATCCCTCTTAACGTATCTCGTAGCGCCTTGCAAAGCGATCGCACTGTTAGAAAAATAGCAGACTACATTGCTCGTAAAGTTGGCGACAGACTCAAAGAACTGTACCGCGATAACCGCGCTGAATATATCAAAAGCTGGCAAGATATCGGTACTTTTGCCAAATTTGGCGCTCTCAACGATGAGAAGTTCAAAAAGCAAGTTGAAGATATCATTATCTACCGCACTACCTACGAAGTAGCAGCAAAAGAACCAACCCCCAGCGTCCAAGTTCAAAGTGGCGAGGATGATGCTTGGCAAGAGGTTAACCCAACGCCAGAAGCCGACCCAAATAGTCCTCAATACACCACGATCAAGGAGTACCTAGAACGCAATAAGGAACGTCACGAAAATCGCGTTTTTTACTGCACTAACGAAGCCACCCAAGCAACTTATATCGAACTGCACAAAAGCCAAGGTTTAGAAGTCCTGTTTATGGACTCCTTTATTGACACGCACTTTATCTCGTTTTTGGAGCAAGAATACTCTAGCGTCAAATTCTCTCGCGTAGATTCCGATCTTGACGAAAGCCTCTTAGAAAAAGATAAACCTGCGGAAATCGTCGATCCCAAGACTAACAAAACCCGCAGCGAAATCATTAAGGAGATATTTGAGCAAGCCATCAATAAACCCAAAGTCACCATCCGCACCGAAGCTATAAAGTCCGACAATCCCCAAGGAACACCACCAGCAATTGTTTTATTACCCGAATTTTTGCGGCGGATGCGGGATATGAGCGCCATGATGCAGCAACAAACCGCTCAATTTCCAGACGAGCATATTTTGCTCATCAATACTACTCATCCCCTGATTCAAAACTTGGTCAATCTCAACCAAGGCGCGATCGCAATTGGCGATGGATCTTCCCCTTCCGCCGAACTTGCAAACCTAATCTGTCATCACGTCTACGACTTAGCACTGATGGCGCAAAAAGGCTTTGACGCAGAAGGAATGAATGCTTTTGTCGAACGTTCCAACCAGGTACTAACTCGCCTGACAGAACGCGCTGCAAGTAGCTAATTTACTTTGATAGGCGATCGCACTTCTTGTAAATGCGATCGCCTTTTTCCTAAGTACCGATACAATAAGAGACTGCACTTTAGTTAAAAATTACAACCCATTATGTCTCGCATATGTCAGTTGACAGGCAAAAAAGCCAATAACGCCTTTGCTATCTCTCACTCTCACCGCCGCACCAAAAAGCTCCAAGAATCCAACCTGCAATGGAAACGTATTTGGTGGAGTCAAGGAAATCGCTGGGTAAGACTCAAGCTTTCCACTAAAGCAATCAAAACTTTAAACAGTAGAGGTATAGCAGCAATGGCAAAAGAAGCCGGAATCAACCTCAATCATTATTAAGTTATCGCTACTTGGGGCTAATGGTGTATGCTCCTACTTGTGCAACCATTAGCCCTAATTCATAAATTAGCTCTAGCAAGTAATTTTATAGCGGTTCGCACTTGAGTGCAGTACACCTTAAGCATGACCTCACAGTAATTAAATCCTAAAGCTGTACTTTATCGGAATGAGAACTGCTGTAAATTAGCTCCCGTGCGTTACTTTTTTGCTCGGTTTTGGGTAAGCTAATCTCAACAAGATATTCATAATTATTTTTTAATTGCAAAATTAAGTTGCCGCCTAAAACATACGTATTTTTAGAGCGAAAATCTATGTTGCCAGTAATAACACGCAAGTCGTCGTAGCAGTCAATATAATAAAACTGGTATTTATCCCATATTTAACAAAGGTTTTAACTGCTAAAAAAATAGTTAGACAGTTAGTTATTTCCATTTACAAAAGTATAAAAACTTATAACAACACTTAGTTTTATTGAGTTTAAGGCTTTACCGCGCATTGCATTAACATTTTTCTCATTATTAACAGCAAAACATTCCAATTTTTAGTAGGAAAGCAGTCATGTCACCTTATAAGCGAGTTAAGCCCAAGCAAAATCTAATTAAAAAAATTTGGAAGCTATTTAGCATTTTTTATAAGTGGTCAATAAAAGCATTTCTGCGTAACTTGTTTGTTGTAGGTAAAAAACGTCGTTTTTCCAAGGCTGGCTTTGTGTTGCCAACAACTGTCTTGGTTTTATTGGTTGCAACCTTGGTAGTTAGTGCTTTATTGTTTCGTACTTTAAATCGTACAACTCAAGTGATCGGCGAACGCGAACAAAAAGTTATTTATAATACAGCAACACCAGCCATTGACCGTGCTAAAGCAAAGATAGAGTACCTGTTCAAAAAAGACCCCCGTTTGCCTAGTGGAGTACCTTCAAGTGAGGTGCTGTTGAGCATGATGCTAAATGATGGCAGTAGTGGGATTACGAAGGATACTACAGGAGATACTTATACTTTTCCTCTTGAGACACGCTTGGACTTAAACCAAGATGATACGCCAGACAACGCTTGGGTTTTTCAAAATGACATCAATGGCGATGGAAAGATAGATGATAAAGATCCAAAAATTGCTTACTCCATTCTGCTTAATACCGAATTTGTCACTGGCACAAGTGCTGTAAATATTAACAGTACAGATCAACAAAAAGCTAACAACCTAATTGTTCGCAACGGTCCTATTGCTGGTTCCATAGCTAGTTCACCTAACTGTGTAACTGGAAGTCGAATACCAGAAAAAGGTTGGTATCCGGTTAACAATACAAGTTTGCGTAAAAATTTTCAGGTTGACGCTTTTGTCGTTAATAATAATGCTGTCAACAGAACTGTGACCACTCTTGAGTTACAGCAAGATAGACAAGTAGATCGCGGTAATAAGTGGGGCGTTTGGTTTCGTAATGACTTAGAAATCTTTCCAGGTCCTAGCTTCAATACCAACGGAGCTATGCACACAGAGGGCAACCTAATTGTAGGTGGCAACCAGTCTCTCGGAAGCGATCAAAGCCAGCGCTTGACTAGCTATATGCTCAGTTCCTACAATTCCTGTTTCTATACTCAGGACGCTTCGGAAGTTACTGTTGCTAAAACCGATAATTATGAAGGACAAATCGTCTCAGGTCGCATTAACAATAATTCATTTGGGGATGAATCAACTTTCCACCTATTCAATGGGTTAGGACAAGCGCCAGTTACTAACACCAATACTAAACTGAATAAAGATACAGATTCGATCGCACAAAGTTCAGGTAGCTTAATTGAAGATATTTCTCTAGATCCAGTAGCACTATTTACGAACAATGAATCTAAGCACCGTAAATTAACTTCTTGGTCAAGGGATACCAACTGGACAAATAGAGATTTGGTCGCAAAGAAACGAATTTTCAACAATACTTCACCTCAGCCTTACGTTGATGATACATATCGGGCTGATAACCGCTATGGACCTAAACCTAGCTACAGTAGTGTTTTAGGAATACCAAGCGGAAGCAAAATTGGGGATGAAATCGCTGCTACTGGGAGTGTAACTGCTGATAATGTAAATAAGCTCACAAACGACAACCCTCCAAACTCAGAAGATGTTGGTTTAGATGGTTATTGGGAACGCCGCGCCCGTGCAGATGGACTGCGGATAATCGTAGGACAAAGGCTAGAGTTAGGCAATACCTTCGGCTGGGGTGCAACAGGCACAGATCCACTTAATCCTCCTATTGCAACAGCTACCAACGAACAGCGACAGCAGCGAACGCTGCGTGACAACATAGCAGCAGTTCAAGCTACAGCTATTTATCACCGCGAAAAAAATGGCGGCTATTTCCCAACTGCATTTTTAGCAACAACGGCTCACCCAGGAACATCTGAGAGTATTAAGCAAAGCGCAACTTTTAGAAACGAAAGTCTGACAAATACTCTTAATATTGATTTTTTAGGTAGTACAGCAGTGGATATTGATGGAGATGGTCTTCAGGATACTACCTTCAGCCAAGGAACTAATGGATGGGAATTTGAGGTAGTGCCAGGAGCAGGAGAAAGTGAATCTACCTTTGCAAGTTTGGTTAACAGTAGCACAAGTTCCCTGAGAAAAGCTTTAACTAACTTAGCTTATTTTGCAGGCGATCCTGATGGTGCTTTTCCAGCATTTCAAGAAACGCAAGGTTCAAAAATTGTTCACCCCTTTCCTGAGTTAACTATGTGGGGGAATTATTCTAATCTGCGGCGAGTCATCCGCAAGTTGGATGCAGGTACAACTTATAGCAATCTCAGTATTGCAGATAAATCTACTCTTCATACGGCTGCTGGCACTTTAGGTATGTTGGCATATAATATTCAAAATTACAAAGACATTTATACTGCTATTGCATCTGATAATGGCAGTTCAGGTCTAGGGGCTTTGGGTACACAGCTATTTCAACTTGTAGACGGTACAGCTAGTAATGGCAATGGAGAGATAGGCAAAGGAGCTAACGGTCTTTGTGACTTTAATAATACTACACCCACTACAACGGATAATTGCCCAGCATTCGTCAATAGCAATGCCTCTCCTTACGATCCTAGTTATTACCAACAATTTACAGGAGCAGATTACTTTAAAGCCTTCAAGAATAATCCTGGCTTGGGTAATAATGCAACTGGAAGAGAGTTAATCCAAAGAGCGACTCTTTTGTTGACATTATTTCAAACAGATCGCGATCGCACCTTTGGCTTTACTTCAAGAAGTTTAAATGGTCAACCTGGTATTGAGTTACCTGAAGTGAAGGTACCAGGTGAAGGAGATTTCAAATTCAAAGTTGGATGTAGTAGCTCGGAAATTAATCAACTTAAAGCGGATTTAGGCGTAAACCCAGAAAAGCAGCTAACAGGATTAGCCTTAGCTTTATGCTCTTTGGGAGATCAGCCTAAGTATCCATCGCTTTATTACCTGTTTCCTAAAGTTAATCACGACCATGATGGTAATAATGATATACCTACTGGCGGTAATAACCATACACAGCCCAACACAGAACCATATATTGGTGACCTACAGGATCTAAATGGAAATGGGGTAACGACTGAGCTAAACCAGTACATTACACAAACCAGTGTTAATGGTACCTACAATTATCAAGTCCTTAGTACAGCAAATCCTGACGATTTTTCAGGAATTCTACTCAGACCAAAGACTCAAAACCTGACAGCAGGATGTACCGATACTAACTGGTGTTTGCCAACAGCTACTTCTGGAACCGTCTTCACTAATGCACCAAACAAAATCACGTTACCAAATGGCAGTCAAGCTGCAATTCCTTTTTTAGATACTGCCCTCTCCAATGGTCGGGAAATGATGAATGTGCGGGTACTCAACATTGACCTCGATATGCTGCGGAGAAATAAGGTTGTAAATGACACCTGGCTACCTGCTGGTGAAGGTCTTGTCTATGCTTTTCGTGAAGATGCAGTGCGGGAAGATGACATTGCTCGACCACGTTCTGTTACTGGCTCGCCATCTGCTGCTTGGACTACTTACGCAAGCGCTCCAACAACTGCTAGCTACCGCATGAATGTCAATACTCCTCAAGACCCACCAATAAATAGCAACAATGGTATCAGCCCTAAAGCCGTTGACTACTACGCCGACCCAGACCGCCGCCCTTACGGTTTCCGTCTCAGAAATGGGGCAAGTGTAAGACGTGTTGGTGTCACATCTGACAAAGGTTTAGCCTTTATTTCTGATAATCCTGTCTACATTCAGGGCAATTTAAACCTGCATAGTACAGATGAAACTACTAACAATCTAATTGAAGAGTTTACTCAAAAGCTTGGCGATGATTGGAGTAATAACCCTAACTTCTACACTGGTCGTACAAATCTAGAGCCTAGGTTTGCTGTCCCCGCTCAAGATACTTGGCGACCCGTTGAAATTTTGGCTGATGGGGTTACAATTCTTTCGGGCAATTACCTAGATGGCAACGTCGAGGACACCTTTACTAAACCACTTCCTACACCTACCTCATTAGCTAGCATCAGTAATACTTCTTATCAAAACCAAAACCGTCCCTTAACACAGGTTAGCGCTAGTGGATCTGTAAGATATTGGGTTCGTGAAGACTTTAATGTCAGCAACACTTTACCCGTTATGGTTTCTAAGAACGGTTATCCCCTATATTGCCGAGTTGCTGCTGTTCCTTGTCCGTCAGCTAACATACGGGAGTATGGCAACGAGCCGTCTGGTGAAACAAAGCTGGCATACCGTCCATTTTCTGAAACTAATATTAACAGAAACAAGGATTTGTTCTTAGCATCTGAAACTCGTGTTAATGCCATTATTGTTAGCGGTCTTGTACCTTCACGGGCTGGGCAGTCATACGGAGGACTCCACAACTTCCCTCGTTTTAATGAAGACTGGGGTAATGGCAATAATAAAAGGAACCTATACATTTCTGGCGCTTTCTTGCAGTTGAATTTTAGTACCTCCGCCACTGGTTCTTTTGATCAAGATGCTTGGGAGCCAAGTTCATTGCCCAGCACTAGCAACGAATACATAGGATATTACAACCCACCCAACCGTCGCTGGGGTTATGACGTAGGACTGCAATACGCCCCAGCCGGACCTGCTGCCAAACGCTTTGTCACCAGTGGCAATACTCGTAGTGAGTTCTACCGCGAGTTACCAGTAGAAGACCCATACATCAAAAAGTTACGCTGTGCTACTTTTACCCCATTAGGGTCAAGTAAGCCAACAAAAATCGATCCTATTGCTGCCTGTTCCTAACCCTAACTTTAAGGAGACAAAAAAGTGCTGGCTCTATTCCGCCAAATTTATCTAATGCCGTCAAATTCTCACGGTCATACTTTAGCAAAGCCATCCCCAGTCAAAAGTTCAGAGCAGGGGCTAACTATAGTAGAGTGCTTGGTAGCAATGGTAGTCGCCTCTGTAACGCTTGCGTTCATAGCACCTCCAGTTCTTTTAGCTGTAGCTACTCGCGTGCAAAATCAAAGGGCTGAACAAGCTTTTCAACTAGCGCAAGCTGAAGTTGATAGAGTACGAGTCATGCTAGAACGAGGCGATTATCAGGACTCAGATTTACCTAAAGCTCCCACAACTCCACCTACAGGCGGCATTAGCAAGACAGAGGCTCCAAATAGTAGCAGTAGCGGATATACAGACAATCGAGCTGATATGACCGTTACTAAAGGTTTAAGAGTAGATGTGAATCGAGATGGCATTTACGACTTTGTAGTTCAAACTTTCCGAGACGCGGGAGAGGCAATCAATAACACAGACACTAGGCGTATCACTTTTCAGATGGGAGTAAGAGTTTACAGCTATAGGGCGTTTGAAAGTTCCCGAACTCTAGGAACTGAGCCTGCTCCTTTAACTTTTACATCAGGAGAAGGATCTCAAGGACAACGCCCTTTGTCTGTCCTCTATACTCAGCTTACGCGGAGTGACTTAAAAGAATCTTTTGACAAGTATAAGGAAGTGTTAACACCACCTAGTCCTTAAGCAAAATTGACTTTTTCTTTAGTTGCTAAAAACAGAACCTCTAGCCGAACCAGTAGTGAAATTTCTCAAGTTAAGCTAAAAAAAATACAATGAGTACAAGATTTTTTAACCTATTATTAAGTCGGTTCGAGCTTTCTTCGGGGAAATATAAAGCTGGAGGGTTTACTCTTGTAGAACTTTTAGTATCAATCATAATGGCAGGGATTATTGTGTCGAGTCTGCTTTACATGGTTGTACAGTTACTACAAACCGACCAACAAGAGTCTGCGCGCAATCAAACTCAAGCCGATATGCAAACAGCACTAGACTATATAGCTTCAGACTTGCGAGAAGCAGTGTACGTCTACGACGATCTTGACAAAATTAAAGATTATCTTCCAGCCTTTAATACAGCATATCAGCCAATTTTGGCTTTCTGGAAGTCTGAGTCTATCAATCAACAAAGTCAAACTCTTCCTACTGCTGCTACTTGTAATAGTTTTACAGACGCGCTCAAAAAAGATGAATGTAATTCTCTTAGGAACAGGCAAAATACATATACCCTAATAGTCTACTTGCAAGCAAGAAATAGCCCGACTTCAACAACATGGCAAGGAAAATCTGTAATTAGACGGTATCAATTACGTAAATACATAAGTGTAAATACTTTAGCTCTATCTACAGGATATGTAGACCCTGCTCAACAAACTACTAATTTTAAAAATTGGCCCAAAGACGGTGCAGGTAATAACTTGCAAAGTTCTCGCCCTATAGCACCAAGCAACATTCCGGCTTTAGTTGATTTTGTAGACGATCCTGATAATCGTGCTTTTAACGATCCTGATAATAATTCTAATTCCTGCGCTCCCCCTAAATATAAACGTACTCCAACCACAAGTACCAGTCGCAATAACAGCTTTTTTGCTTATGTCAGAACTGAAGCAGATACCCTTGGATTCAATCAGGACGTATGTCTTTTTCTAAGGGGCAATCCTACAACAAATAATGGGGGAATTATCAATGTGAGTAATAATTTGCTGCCAACTTTACAAACCCAAGTGATAACTCGTGGAGTTATTGATAAAGTACCTCCGCAATAGCGAGCGCTAAAATTACCTGATAAATAGGACAAAAATAGAATGAATAAGAAGCCAATTATCCCAAACCAATCCATATCAGGATTTACCCTGATAGAAATGCTAGTTGTTATTATTATTGTTGGGATTTTGGCAGCGATCGCAGGTCCTAGCTATATAGGTTTAATCAATCGACAGCGCTTAACTAATGCTCAAGAGCAAGTTTTAACAGCTATGCAAAGCGCCCAAGCTAATGCTAGAAAAGAAAAAACTCCTTGGGAAACTTGCTTTCGTGATGACAGCACCAAAGTTTTATGGGCTATTCGTGCTGTACCTGTAAATAATCCTACTGTTAGTTGCAGCCAAGCTACAAATTGGCAAACTCTGGGTGGAGAAAATAGTAGAACTATTGCTATAAATACGACTAATACAACTTTGAATAATACAAGTCAGACTGGTTACTATCGAATGCAGTTTGAATATAATGGCAGTGTTAATCCATCATCATTAAGCAAAATTACTTTAATAGTACGCAATGAACCTAATGGTATTAAACGCTGCGTAATTATATCTACTATACTAGGCGCACTTCGTAGGGATAAAGATGCTAAATGTATTAGTAGTAGTATTACCGATGACTAATTTTGTTAGTATAATTTTTTGAAAAATAAATAGCTTACTTAAGTAAGCATGAAACCTAAATAAGTAAGCTACTCATTCACTATTTTCCTTTGTACCAAAGGTTTATTGCACTTAAAGCTGCTTCACTTCAGCCACCAGCTTTGCCACCATATCTTTAGCGCTACCAAACAGCATCGTAGTTTTATCTTTGTAGAACAACTCATTGTCTACACCTGCAAAACCCGTACTCATGCCGCGCTTAATTACAATTGTCTGTTTAGCCTTATCTACTTCCAAAATCGGCATCCCATAAATTGGACTAGCGGTATCTTGACGGGCGGCGGGATTGACTACATCATTTGCGCCAATTACTAAAGCTACATCGGTTTGTTCAAACTGAGGATTGATATCATCCATATCCGATAACTGAGGATAAGGCACATTTGCCTCTGCTAGTAATACGTTCATATGCCCCGGCATCCGCCCCGCCACAGGGTGAATTGCATACTTGACATCTACACCCATCCGCTCCAATTGATCGGCTAGTTCGCGCACGCTATGCTGTGCCTGAGCTACTGCCATACCGTAGCCAGGAACAATTACAACCGAACGAGCATAACCTAGCATCATTGCACCTTCTTCGGGGTCAATACTGCGGACATTTTTATCGGTCGCTGTTGCGCCTGAACCACCACTTGCTACTCCGCCACCGCCAAACGCGCCGAATAGAACGCTAAATAACGAGCGATTCATCGCCTTACACATAATCTGAGTCAAAATCAACCCAGATGCGCCTACCAGTGCGCCAGCGACGATTAGCATATTATTCATAACCACAAAGCCCGCCGCACTCGCCGCTACTCCCGATAAAGAGTTCAACAGCGAAATTACTACAGGCATATCGCCGCCACCGATGGGAATAACAAACAGTACCCCTAGTAGCAACGACACCGCCACTACACCAAGAAATAAAGGTACACTTTCCGGCGTTACCAATAAGTAACCGCTACCCACTACAAACCCAATTAGCAACAAAATATTTACTGGTTGCTGCAAAGGAAAAGTAATCGGTGAACCGCTAATTAAGCCTTGCAATTTAGCAAAAGCTACCATACTGCCTGTAAAGGTGACACCACCAATAAATACATCTAGCAGCATAGAAATATTGGCATCTAAGCCTATAGCTTCGCCATTGCCAATTAGCCGCCAAAACTCAGCCACCGCTACTAGCGCCGAAGCTAAACCCCCCAAACCGTTCAATAAACCTACCATTTGGGGCATTTCGGTCATAGCAACTCTTTGGGCTGCGATCGCACCGATCAGCGAACCAATCGCCAAACCCACCAAAATCATCTCATAATTCAATACTTGCCGATCTAGCAGCGTTGCGGCGACAGCAATCAACATTCCCCCCGAAGCTAATAAGTTACCATTACGAGCCGTAGCAGGCGAACCTAGTTGTTTTAAACCGATGATAAATAAAGACACCGCCACTAAATAAGTTAGCTGTATCCCTGTTGGCAAAAAATCGCTCACGCTTTAACCTCTTTTTTCTTAAACATTTGCAACATCCGGTCAGTAACCAAAAATCCACCTACTACGTTGATAGTTGCTAGTACCACCGCAATCAAACCCAAAATTACGCTGACATTCACATCTCTACTCCCAGAGACAAGTAACGCGCCAATTACGGCAATTCCCGAAATAGCGTTAGCCCCAGACATCAAAGGAGTATGCAAGGTTGGCGGAACCTTATTAATTACTTCAAAGCCAACAAAAGATGCTAAAACGAATACGAACAAGGCAGCAATTAATGCTTCAGTCAAAGTTATAAGTCTCCTAATTAAAAACTAATTGCCCACCGTTGCACTAGCAGCAGTTAAAGCATCACGGACTCTTTGATTGCGAATCTCTCCCCCGTGGGTAATGCAAGCGGAGTCAACTATATCGTCCGCAAAATCAAGGTTGATAGCGTTGTCTTTGACCAAATACTGCACCAAAGTAGCCAAGTTTTTGGAGTACATTTGGCTAGCATGGACGGGCATGGAAGAAGGTAAGTTAATCGTGCCAATAATTGTAACTCCGTGCCACTGTACGTCCTTTCCGGGTTCAGTACGGGCGCAATTTCCACCTTGTTCGGCAGCCAAATCGACAATCACCGATCCCGGCTTCATTTGCGCTACCATTTCCTCGGTGACAAGTAGCGGGGCTTTTTTACCCTGAACTTGCGCCGTTGTAATTACCACATCTGATTGCTTGATGTGTTCGGCGACTACTTCTTGGGTGCGCGCTCTGGCATCGGCGGAGATTTCTTTAGCATAGCCTCCGGCGGCTACCGTTTCCTCATTTAGCTGCACTTCGACAAACTTTGCACCCAAGCTTTGTACTTCTTCCTTGACGGCGGGACGAATATCAAAAGCCTCAACCACTGCTCCCAATCTCCGCGCTGTAGCGATCGCTTGTAACCCTGCTACCCCTGCTCCCATAATAAATACTTTGGCTGGGGCGATCGTTCCCGCCGCCGTTGTCAACATGGGGAAGTATTTAGGTAAAGCCGCCGCCGCAATTAGTACCGACTTATAACCTGCTACCGATGCTTGGGACGATAAAGCATCCATGCTTTGCGCTCTACTGCTACGCGGTATGAGTTCAATTGCAAAGGCTGTAACTTTTTTCTCTGCTAATTTTTGGGCTATTTCCGGCGCTCCCAAGGGGTTGAGAAAGGCAATCAATACTGCCCCTTCCTTGAGCAGATCAATTTCCTGTCGTCCATCTTCTCGCTCTTGGGGTAAACCAACTTTGAGCAAAATATCCGCTTCGCCCCAAATCGCCGCACTATCGGCTACAACCTTCGCTCCGGCTGCTTCGTAAGCTGCATCTGTAAAAAAAGAGCGATCGCCCGCACCCGTTTCTACCCATACTTCTAAACCTTTTTTCACCAATCGCGCCACTGTTTCAGGTATCAAAGCAACGCGACGTTCGCCGACTTCAATTTCTTTGGCAACCGCTATTCTCATCTCATCTCCTTAAATCGGGAAAACTTTATTTGCCAGGGTTAAATATCTTGATGTTTTTTAATTATCGGCTTTCTGGCAGTGACAGCAATACTTTGTGCCTTTGACTAATTAAGTTAGACACCCATTGAGCAATTTCCTTATTTTGTCTAAAAGTCGCACATTTTGCCAATCTTAGGTCTATATCTAACTTAGAAATCTTTGTCTTTAGAATTTCATCTTTGGTTTACTAAGGCGATCGCGCATTTTTAGATTATTTGCAACTTTGCTCTGGATAATTTAGCCTACTTAGCTTCAGTTTGGGCGATGTTTTTTTTCAAATTTGATAACAAAATTTCTTAATGCCAAACTAACGTTACTGGTTCTTTAGCCGCTTACGCCCTGTCATGGCTACCGTTAAACTTAATTAAAGGCACTTTTTTAATAACTATTACGTCTAACTTGGTTAACCAAGTAGTAAATTATAAGTACAAAAACTTACTCTAAACCAATGTTTGCCCAAAAAAATTCTATGCGCCGCTTCCTTTCTGCCTTAGCTGTTACCAGTTGTTTAGTTGCTGGGTTTCCGGCGCTTATTTCGGCTCAAAGCTTACCTGGCTTCACCATTTTTAGTGGTGTTAAGCGCGAGAATCAATTGCCCTTTAGACTAGATTTTGGCGGACAAGCTGGGGGCTGGGATCGCTATCGGCTGAGGATTCCACCAAAACAGTTGAAATTAGCCGTAGCTCAATTTTCTATCTCTTATCCTGATTACTACAAAGGGGTTTTTGATGCTGAAAAAGTTGAAATTCGCGTCAAAGGCAAAGCCGTACCTCTAAGAGAAGTAGTTTGGAATAGAGAAAATCGAGCTTTAGAAATTTTCCCCCAAGAGCCAGTACCCGCAGGTAGCAGAGTAGAGTTAGTTCTTTCTAACGTCAAAAATCCAGGATTTGGCGGTACTTACTATTTCAATTGTCAAATCCTCTCCCCTGGTGATGTGCCACTCCTACGTTATGTCGGTACTTGGATTGTCAGCATTTCTTAGCCATTTTAGTGGTATCATAGTAGATTGTGACTTTTTGACTAAAATTTAGGGCATAAGTAATGAAACGGACATTGGGCGGTACTTCCCGTAAAAGAAAGAGAACCTCTGGTTTTCGCGCTCGGATGCGTAACCCAGATGGACAAAATGTAATTAGCGCTCGTCGTCGCAAAGGGCGCTATCGCCTCAGCGTTTCCTAAAGCGAATTAGCCAAATCAAAAGTGGCTTTACCAAAAGTAAATCGACTCAAAAATCGGCACGACTTCCAAATATTATTTAGGGAAGGAAACCGCCTAAAAAGCTCTCATTTAACTTTGAGAGCTTTACGTCTGCAAACAAATCCAGCCGGAGCGGTTGCAGGCGCTACTCGTATTGGTATTTCTATCAGTACAAAAGTTAGCAAGCACGCCGTAATTCGCAATCGCATTAAGCGGCAAATTCGGGCGGCATTTCGTTCGTTGTTACCGCAAATAACCCCAGGATGGAGCTTAGTTGTGGTAGTACAACCCCAAGCTGTGACGAGTAAGTGCGATTATCAACAATTTCTGCAAGAATTAGAGCAGTTATTGGCAAAAGCAGAGGTCATAAATGGGCATTCGTGAAGATGTTTACTACGAGGGTGGTCCTCACGTAGGAGAATTGATATTTGGTTTGATTGTGGGGTTGACAATTGTTGCCTTACCTTTGACTGTAGGCGCGATTGTGCGGGCTTTGTGGCTGCGCTACCGGATTACAAACCGCCGCATTACCATTACTGGGGGTTGGATGGGGCGCGATCGCACGGATATTATTTATTCAGAAATCGTCAAAATTGCCAAAGTTCCCCGTGGGCTAGGCGCTTGGGGAGATATGGTACTCACTCTTAGAGATGGTAGCCGTTTGGAACTCCGAGCCGTACCAAAGTTTCGGGAGGTTTACGAATACATTAACGATAAAGTAGCCCTAAAAAATCCTAAAGTAAGTGCAACTGTAGAGAACTAAACTCTAGCTTGGGTTGTCTATAAGATTGGCTCAAATTTCACAGAGCCGATCGTCACCAAAAAACTTATACGGTAAACGCTACCCGTAAATATATTCCAGTATCGGATAAATTGGATTTAGACAAATTAACATATTTTAGGTTAAGTTCACATAAATGGATTTTGGTATAGGGTTTCTCTCTAACAACGTGATGCTGCCGATCCTAGATTTTTTCTACGGGATCGTGCCAAGCTATGGACTAGCAATTGTCGCGTTAACGCTAGTAATTCGCTTTGCGCTTTATCCTCTAAGCGCCGGATCGATTCGCAATATGCGGCGCACGAGAGTTACTCAACCGTTGATGCAAAAACGAGTTAAAGAACTTCAAGAGCGCTACAAAGACAATCCGACCAAATTGCAAGAAGAAATGAGCGGTGTCTATAAGGAATTTGGCAATCCTTTGGCTGGCTGCTTGCCTGTGGTCGTGCAAATGCCCGTACTATTTGCTTTATTTGCAACTTTGCGCGGTTCACCATTCTCGGACATTAATTACAATATCAACTTGCAAATTTTGCCTCAAGAGCAAATCGAGCGAGTCCAACCCCAGGCTTTTACAACTCCACCACAAAATATTTACATTGCCGATGGAGTCCACGCACCAATTATTGCCGTTTTGCCTGGTGGAAATAATCTAGGCGTAGGCGAAAAGACAAAGGTTGAATTTCAAACGGTAGAAGGCAAAACTTTAACAGCCCTAGAAGCCGAGCATCCCGATACTAGCCTTGTACCTACTTTAAAAGTAACTAAAGGTGAAGATCGAGTCGAAATTGATGCCAACGGCAATATAAAAGCCCTAGCACCGGGAGAAGCAACAATTCAAGGCACAATTCCAGGACTAGCCAGCAATAAAGGCTTTTTGTTTATTGATGCCTTGGGCAGAGTCGGCGCTTTTGATGATGATGGGACAATCCACTGGGATATTGTCGGCATGATTCTCGGCTTTGGTTTGAGCTTGTATTTGAGTCAAACTCTATCGGGGCAGGGATCTACAGGTGGCAACCCCCAGCAAGAAACAGTAAATAAAATCACGCCAATTATTTTTTCGGGGATGTTTTTATTTTTCCCACTTCCGGCGGGAGTGCTGATGTATATGTTGATTGCCAATATATTTCAAACATTGCAAACTGCGATCGTTTCCCGCGAACCTTTGCCGGAAAACTTGCAAAAAATTGTCGAAGCAGATGCAAAAGTAGCCGAGGCTAAAGATAGGGAATCACTACCCTTTGAGCCAAATCGTTCTAAGAAAAAAGCTTCGGGTTAAATAATGACTGATAGTGCAATGGAGCGGGGTCAGCAGTGGTTAAAAACGCTGCTGCAATTATCTGGAATATCTGCGGATGTGAAAGCAGAAGTAGAAAACAATCCGATTAGCGGACACAAACCAGGGGAGGAGCCAGTAAATAGCTACTGGTTGACTATTGACCAAACAAAATTGAGTAACGAGCAAATAGAAACTTTGACAGGTTCCCAAGGCTCGGTATTAGACGGCATTCAATACCTAGCTAATGCCAGCTTAAACTTGAACCAAAACGAACCAGCAGGCTTCTATATCATCGAGTTGAACGGCTACCGAGCTAAAAGGCAAGCGGAGCTAAAAGCGATCGCTAGTGCTGCCGCCGAGCAGGTACGAGCCTCGGCGGAGGAAGTAGAAATTAAATCTTTATCCTCCGCCGAGCGCAGGCAAATTCACACAATTTTGCAAGAGTATCCAGAGTTAGAAACTTTTAGTCGTGGCAAAGAGCCGCACCGTCATCTTGTCGTCAGGCGACTAGGGGAAGGTGAGTCTCATAACCCTGAATAAAAAAATTTAATTTTTGCCACAATCAAAGTAAACGATACTTAAAATTAAGTTCATTGAGGGCAAGGCAAACTTCCTATGGAGGCAATTTATATTCCCCAACTGACAAAAGCACCAGAGAAAACTGAGGTAGTACCAGTACAAGAATTTATTGCTGGTTTAGACACCTTAACTCCGGTGCGCGGTCAGGTCAAAGTTCAGCATCAGGGCAATTATTTAGAGGTGTCGGGTAAAGCAGAAACAATCGTTACCCTGACTTGTCATCGTTGCTTGCAGCAATACAATCATCGATTGAGTGTGGATACTTCAGAAATGATTTGGTTAGATGAAAGCGCTAGTCTTCCCTACGAAGGTGCGATAGATAAAGAAGTCGCTGTAGAAGACTTGATCGAAACTTTACCGCCTCAAGGCTACTTTAATCCTGGCGAATGGCTATACGAACAGTTGTGCTTGGAAATGCCCCAAAAGCAGCTATGCGAAAATGATTGCGCGGGCATACCTGCCGATAATAGTAATACCGAAAAAGTAGGTGATCGCCGTTGGGCTTCATTGGAATCATTAAAAAAGCAATTACCCTAAAATATTCTCGCCTTGTTTATGAGCTTCCGCAATGAATTTGAACTGCTCCTACGCGCCCGTTATCCTTTAATTTACGTTCCCACTTACGAGGAAGAACGAGTAGAAGTAGTAATTAAAGAAGAATCTCAACGTCAGGGTAATCGAAGTGTATATACTTGGGACTTTGTAGACGGCTACCAAGGAAATCCCAACGATGCAGGATTTGGTCGGCGCAACCCCTTGCAAGCTTTGGAATTTGTCGAAAAACTCCCCGCCAGCGCCGCCGCCGTCTTTGTATTGCGAGACTTTCACCGCTTTTTAGAAGACGTATCGGTGTCGCGCAAACTCCGCAATTTAGCGAAATTGCTCAAATCTCAGCCGAAAAACGTAGTCATACTATCGCCAAAACTTGCCATTCCCGAAGACTTAGGCGAAGTGCTGACGGTGCTGGAGTTTCCTTTACCCGCGCCGTCAGAAATTAAAGTCGAAATTGAGCGCTTATTAGTGGCTACAGGGCAATCAATCGGCACAAAATTATTAGATGAATTAGTCCGCTCCTGTCAAGGGCTATCAATGGAGCGGATTCGCCGGGTACTAGCAAGAGCGATCGCAACTCACGGACAATTGCAGCCGGAAGATGTGGAATTGGTTTTAGAAGAAAAGCGCCAAACTATCCGCCAAACTCAAATATTAGACTTTTATCCCACTACCGAAAAAATTTCTGATATCGGCGGCTTAGACAACCTTAAAGACTGGTTGCTGAGGCGGGGTGGTGGGTTTACCGAAAAAGCCAGAGCCTACGGTTTACCCTACCCGCGTGGGCTGCTCCTGGTCGGAATTCAAGGTACGGGGAAATCGCTTACAGCTAAAGCGATCGCACATCATTGGCATTTGCCGCTACTAAGGCTAGATGTAGGGCGCTTGTTTGCAAGTTTGGTAGGGGAATCTGAGTCTCGTACCCGGCAGATGGTACAGGTAGCTGAAGCCCTTGCGCCTTGCATTTTGTGGATTGATGAAATTGATAAAGCATTTTCGGGACTAAATAGTAAAGGCGATGCTGGTACTTCTAGCCGCGTCTTTGGCACGTTTATCACTTGGTTAGCAGAAAAGACATCTCCGGTATTTGTCGTGGCTACAGCTAACGATATTCAAGCGCTACCGCCAGAAATGTTACGCAAGGGGCGGTTTGATGAAATATTTTTTGTCGGCTTACCCAGTCAAGAAGAAAGAAAAGAAATTTTTACAGTCCATTTATCGAGATTGCGATCGCACAACTTAAAAAGTTACGATCTCCAGCGCCTAGCCTACGAAACTCCCGACTTTTCTGGCGCGGAAATCGAGCAAACTTTGGTGGAAGCTATGCACATCGGTTTTAGCCAAAACCGCGACTTTACCAGCGACGATATTTTAGAATCTGCAAGTCAAATTATCCCTCTAGCCCGCACTGCTACCGAGCAAATTCAATTTTTACAAGAATGGGCAAAAGCAGGCAAAGCTCGTTTAGCATCAAAACACAGTCCGTTAAGCGATCGCATTGGGCGACAATTGCCGTAATTGATGTCCAGTTTGGTAGTAAGATTGACCCTTGATTGCAGGAGGTAAGAGTAATGAGGTGGTCGTCAGGTTTAGTTAAATTAGCCCTTGGAGTGATAATTGCGATCGCTTTGTTGATTAGCAGTAGCGTTGCTTTGGCATTAATATTTATCAACCGCTCCTCCTCACCTCCACCAAAGCCGATTTTTGCTAATGATAGCAGTGCCGTCAAAAAAACAGCAAATAAATCTCAACCGAAAACTTCTACCCCTGTCACTAATCAAAAACCCGCCCCCAAGAGCAAGCCTTCACCTTTAGCTTCTGGTAGTTATCCAGCAAGGGTTACATGGAATCAAGGTTTAAGCTTGCGCGCTGAACCAAATTTAGAAGCAGAACGTATTGGCAGTTTAGATTACAACCAACCAGTTGTAGTTTTAGAACAAAGCCAAGACGAAAAATGGCAGCGTGTCCGTTTAGCCGATAGCGATTTGGAAGGGTGGGTAAAAGCAGGTAATACCGAGCGAGTACAACCAGAATAAATGGGGCGAATAGTTTTATCCGCTTATTGCCCAAGATTTATTTAGCTATAAGCAAGTGGGTTTAACTAATCAATATTACTCCCTACAAAGGCATTAATGCCCTTTGACAGGTGGGACACACCGCATGAATCGCCAACTGGCAATCTAACAAGTGATAACCTTCCTTTTCCGCCGTTTTACTACCTACTTTTAAAATTGAATCATTTTTAAATTCAATGGTTTTATTGCACCGGACGCAAATTAAATGATGGTGGTGATGGGGATAAGGTTGGTTTATTTCGTAATGTTTATGCCCTTCGCCCAACTCTAGTTCTCGCAAAATGCCCATCCTAGCCATCAACTTCAAAGTTCGGTAGATGGTAGATAGGCTAATACCTTTTGCTTGCTCTTTAGTCTCTAATTGATGGTACAGATCCTCGGCGCTGAGATGTTCTCCTTCAGGAAGTTCTTGAAAAACGTGCAGTATAGTTTCTCGTTGAGGAGTCAACCGCCAGCCGCGATCGTGGAGTTCTGCTTTGAGGGAGCCAGCCGTGTAAACAGTCATAACGACATTCTCAAGAAAGCTGTGTAGTTGCTAATTGTAATAAATTTTCGGAGCAAGTGTCAACAAGCGAAGCTTATTGAGAATTATTATTAATTGAAGTCCTAGGCGAGAAAACCTTTACCCTAGATAAATGCAGTGTAGTGAGAATCAGTTGTGGATGCAATATTAGAGAAGTCGCACCAATTAAAACAAGCCTTAGTTGACTTTGTTTTGGATGCGGAGGGAGAACTAGCAACAGCCCTAGAAGTCTACGCCGCCGAGCAGTCGCGGCGCAAGCAGGGAGATAACCAGCAAGATTTAATTGTTGATAGTTTTATCACTGAAGGCATTGGGGACAAAACGCCAATAGATCTATTTATTGAAAGTCAGCCAGAATTGACAAAAGGCGATCGCGAATTAATTAGCAACTGGCGACGTAGTTTCATGGGTTTATTTGCGGTAATCGATGTTTTGAGTGATGGTTTTGAACTCCAAAACTGGCTCACAACTAAAAACTATATTGTTAAACCTAATAATCCTCAAACTATTAAAGAATTGTCTCGCTGCAAAGTAGGAGATATTTTACTTGCTCGGATTGCGCCGATTACTAATTATTGGACATTTTTTAGTAGTTGCACAATGCTTGGCAAGTTAGGCAAACCAAAATTAGCTGTTGCTATTGGCAATTTTAAAGATAATTATAAATATTCTCTCTACGGCGATGCGCCAGAATTATTATTACAAGCTTGGCAATCGGTAGCTCAATATCATCAACAGTTTATTGATTTTTTTGGTAGCGATGAAGTGACAATGCCGGGATATCAACTTAATAAAAAAGTCGCCGAATTTCAAGACATATTAATGCAGCAAAACCTCAGAAATGCAGGTATTGATGATACTAAATCTCTAGCAGAACTAGCTCAAGAGGCGGGGATGGATGAAGCGGAAATTGCCGCCGCCGCGAAAGAATCGGGCGCAGACGCTAAAGTAGTAGCGCAATTGTTCGACCAAAAAAGTCCTACCAAAATGGCAGCACCTAAAATTGAATTACCTGGCGAATTAAAAAAAGCAGAACAGGTAACATCTTTATCTCATCCGCGTTGGGGACAAATGTTTTTACCTACTTATAGTAAGTTCAAAACTATCCTTGAAGCTCAAGACTGGCAAAGTATTGAAGGGGCAGAAAAACTTGTACGTTACTACCTAGAAAATCCGACAATTAATGTGTTTATTTGGCAGCGATTAGCCCAACTATATCCCCAGCAACTAGAAAAAATACTCCAACAGTTGTTAGAACGTCCAGATTTTAGAATTGACAATTTACCAACTCTTTTACAAGCAGAATTTGATAAACCTTTAGCGCCAGAATTGCCGGAAACTGCCAGCGTACCAATCCATTTGAATAACTTATTTGAGGAAGCTGTAGCAGAAGTTAATAAATCTAAATCTAAAAACAAAACTTCTAAAAAAGCAAGTTCTGGTTTTCAAAAACCTTGACCAAAACTACGAGGATTTTGGGTTTGATTATCAGCAGTTTTTATTAGTTGAACTAATTGCACATCTCGAATAGTGCCGATTGCATTGTAAGACAAGTTCGACTTACTCGCAGTTTCTGACTTAACCCAAGCATAACTAGCTGTTGGTAAGTCGGAAATATTTTCTGCTGTTTTTCCTAGGTGAGGTGTATAAAAACGCAATAGTACCCCAGTTTTGCCTCCACCTTCAACAAAGTTGATGGGATGATTTTGGATTACAGACGCTATATTTGGTTGTTGTAAAAATGCTTTAACTTCTGGGTTGTAATCTCCTAAAAAACCCGTAATACCAGCTACACTTAGAGCTAACCAAGGAGCTATTAACCAACTTGCTACCCAATATTTTGCGGTTAAAAATTGCTGCCCAAGTTTATGATACCCAAGCCATACTAGGGGAACGCTTAACCAGCCTAAACCTAACGTAAATGCGATCGCTGCATATTTTTGGATCTCTGTATTTACAGGAATTGCTACACCCGTAAACGCGATTAAACTTGCCACCAACAACAAACAACTCAAGCCACCAATAATGTAACTAAGAGTACGAGGTATGCTTTTATTTGGAGCTAATTTATTTTGATATATTTTGCCTAGCCAGGCTAAAGCTAAAGCTGCACGTAAGGCAATAAATGGATAAAGGGAAAGTGCATAATGAGGTATGCGAGTTGAAAATAGACTAATTTCAATAAATAAAATTATCGGGAAACCAACTAATATTAATTGGTAGCGAGGAATTGGGTTAGTTAAAGCAATTCTTAAGCCTAATAATGCCATAAAAGCCCAAGGAAAAGCTTTAGCTGGGATATTCCAAAAATAGTAAAAAATACTATTGCCGTTACGTTCTTCTGAGTTGAGATGAACGATAAAGTCAAACATTTCTGCAAATTTGGTAGTCCTATAATAAGCCCAGCTAGTAAAAAGCCAAGAAATTGTCGGAATTAAACCTACTACTAAACCTAAATATATTGCTGGATTGGTGAGATGACGATGGCGGCGATGTTCCCAAATTAAATAAGGCATTAGAGCCAGCATTGGCAAAAAAATCATGTAGCTTCTAATCAAAAAGCCCAAACCAAAACTTAGCCCGACTCCAAAACCCCAAAGCAACCTATTTTTGGGATGCAATTCAGCTTTTAACAAGCACCAAATACTCAACAACACAAAACTTGCTAAAGGAATATCTGGTACAGACATTCGACTATATTGCAACCAAAAAAACTCAATGCTCAAAATAGCCGCCGCCAACCAGCCTACTTGCTTGTTGATAATAATTTTGCCGATTTCATAAGTTAGTAGAGCGCTAATAACACTAAAAACCATACTTGGCGCTCTAGCGGTTGTTTCGCTAATACCAAACAAGGAAAAAGAACTAGCAATTAACCAATATATTCCTGGAGTTTTGCCATAGTGAATAATCGCCGGATTAAGCCAGTCGCCGTATTCTACAATCCATCTGGCTCGCCAAGCATAAATTCCTTCATCATGAGCGATTAAGCTTTGCTGTTGAGCATTAAATACTAACAAGGGAACTAGCCAAACCAATAAACTAATGTAAGGCAACGCGGCGATTAGACGAGAATTGAGACTACGCTTATTCATTTCTTGGTTGTCAAATTACTCAAAGTTGCGATCGTCAAAACTTGCGGCGGTGTAGCATCAGGAGGATAGAGAAAGTTTACCTGTACAAGCCGCGTATCTCGTGGTTTCATATTGAGCCTTACTAGAGGAGCGCCTTGCTGACCGCGTTTTTGAACTAAATGGAAGTAGCGCGTCTGTGGTAAGCCGCGATCGTCGTTATAAGCAACTCTTACCGTCCCCCGAAAGAAAACTTGCTTCGCTGGCAAACGCAAAAAACGCAATCCACTTTTACTCAACTTGTCTTCCTTAATCGGCGTTTGCAGCGATACCATAACGGTTTGAGCAGTACCCGTATTGTTGTGCAAAGGTAAATTGAGATTGTACTGAATCCCATAATTGCCATGCGCTCTGTAAGCTGTATCAGGGTAACGTGCCAATAATGGCGCACTTTGGACTTGATTTGTACCCAATTTGCCTAGAGGTAAGGTACTTAAGCCGTAAGAAAATGCCTGACGCGATCGCGGAATCGTTAAATAAGGTGCATTCGGGCGATCTACTATTTGGGCTGTCCATTGCGAACCTTGGGCTATTCCAGCTACCCGCCCGTAGATAATTTTCTTAGTAGTTTGTTCTGGCGGCGTGGGAGCGCGATCGCGTGGTGAAGCTAAACTTGCAGTAATTAATAATTTTTGCCATTGTGCCAAAGTTGGCGCTACTTCCTTTCCATTCGCCCCCAAAGGCGCGTACATAGCCAAACTAGCGGCGTAGATAGGGCGGCTGCTTTGCAATCGCATTAGTACCGATCGCCCATTAACTGGCGGATCTAAAGTTTTTACCGGAATCGGCAAATTAAGCAATAGTCTGCTTTGACGAGGCGGAATAACAATATAGGCAGGTATGCTAGGTTGCCTTTGCCCTCTTAGTATGGTATTGGTAACGCGATCGCCAGGTCCAGCAAAAATTTTACTTAACGGATTTTCTGTTAAAGCAGGTAATTCTTTAAATGGTGCGTCCGGTTGACTAAGATAAGTTGCCGCCTGTAAGACATTTACTTGCACTGGTTTGCTAGTAGGGTTGTGGAGAATTATGCCCAAATAAAGCGATCTCAAATTATTGGCGGTAGGTGCTTTAGCTACATGATGGGCAAAGATATCAAACCTTCCTTGCAAGGGAAAATTTAGATGCGCCGCCTTTACTCTTTTACCGTTTGGGGGAAAGGTTGAAAGTAAAATACCTGCTTTTTGGACTAATTCGGGGCTATTGCTGTTAAATACCAGCACTCGATCTAATGAGCCTGGTAACTCCCTTAATGGTTGGATTTGGACTATTTCTTGAGGCGCTACTTGAGCAAGTATAAATGAAAACATGAAGAAATTTAGACAAGGGTTAATCGTTGGACGACAGCTAAAAAACTGTTTTTAACTTCAGTCAAATTATCCTGACTGAGAATTGGGATGTGAATAAATATACAATGAGTGGATAATTGCGAAGATTGCAAGTGCTTCAATATTGAGTAATAAAGACCTTCGCAGACAAATTTACCCGCATCGTAACTAATTTCAATACCATCAATGCCAGCTATCAACTGGGGCAAATTTACTTGAGTATTTAACACTTGATCTTGATCGCTTGCCTGGGCTTCGATAGATAGCTGGCTACGACTTTGAGCCATACCACAACAAATAATGATATCAGGTTGGAGTTCGGAGATTGTGGAAATCGCACTTTTACTTGCAAGCTCAATATCTACAGGCAATTGTCTTAAAAA
Source organism: Aliterella sp. E5.1 (assembly GCF_057473825.1). NCBI lineage: Bacteria > Bacillati > Cyanobacteriota > Cyanophyceae > Chroococcidiopsidales > Aliterellaceae > Aliterella > Aliterella sp. E5.1. The sequence continues at coordinate 20,671 of NZ_JBYCCV010000008.1, read as the reverse complement.
TGAATCGCGATCGCGCACATCGAGGATTTCTTGCAACAAGTCGTCAGAAGAATTAGATTTTTGATGCGGCAACCAGGTAGTAAAAGAAGTAAATAGTATTTTCCTACTCATGGGAAGTAGCGATCGCGTGAGCTTAAAATAAAAAAGGGTCAATTGAGTAAAACAATGACAGAAATAGCGATTATAGATTATGGCATGGGCAACCTGCACTCTGCTTGCAAAGGCTTAGAAAAAGCTGGAGTAAAACTAAAAATTACCGATTCGATGCGGGAATTAGAAAAAGCTGACGCTATAGTATTGCCAGGAGTTGGATCTTTCGATCCGGCGGTCCAACATTTGCGATCGCGCGGTTTGGAAGCCCCGATTAAAAAAATAATTGCTAGTGGTAAGCCATTTTTAGGCATTTGTCTCGGCTTGCAAATGTTATTTGATGGTAGCGAAGAAGGCAAAGAACCCGGACTAGGGATTATTCCTGGTATGGTGCGGCGGTTTGTAAATGAGCCAGGAATAACAATTCCTCACATGGGTTGGAATCAATTGGAAATTACCCAACCAAAATGCGGACTGTGGCAAGGGCTGCAAGGCAGTGAATGGGTATATTTTGTTCATTCCTACTACGTTGACCCGATAAATACCTCTGTTCGTGCGGCAACGGTCACTCACGGCACGCAAACTGTTACCGCCGCGATCGCGCAAGATAACTTGTTGGCGGTACAATTTCACCCCGAAAAATCTTCTACGGCGGGGCTGCAAATTTTTGCTAACTTTTTAGCGCAAGTAAACTCCAAAATTCCTGCTTAAACTATGAGTTTGAGAATTTACGGCAATCGTCAACTAAAAACTCTACCAGGACTTGATACCCGCCCCACAAGTTCGCGGGTGCGCTCAGCCGTGTTTAATATTTGGCAAGGAAACATAGATAATTGCACTTGGCTAGATTTGTGTGCGGGTAGTGGCGCTATGAGCGCTGAAGCTTTGCAACGCGGGGCAAAATCTGTAACTTGCATCGAACAATCTAGCCGTGCTTGCGCTGTTATTCAGCAAAACTTACAACAAATCGCTAAAAATCAAACCTTTAAGCTATTGCGGGGAGACGTAGTACAGCGATTGAAAACTCTTGCAGGGCAGCAATTTGACCTAATTTACTTCGATCCACCTTATGCCAGCAATTTGTATCAACCAGTGATAGAAGAAGTCGCCAACTACCAACTTCTGCACCCCGATGGCGAACTTGCTGTAGAGCATTCGCCTAATTTTGATTTGCCCCAAGTTATAAGTTTAAAAATTTGTCGGCAAAAAGTCTACGGTCATACTGCTGTGACTTTTTATTGCCCTTCCTCTTGCGAAGAAGGGCAATAAGTAGATTTATAAACCTAGTTGCTTGCCGCGCTTGTATTGTTTGTAGGCGGCAAAAAATAAGCCCGCTAGAGTTATAGCTATTAATCCTAAAACCATTCCATCTAATAAGGGTTCAACCACAGTAATCTCCTAAGAAATTAGTAAATATTTATTGCCTGTAATCGATCTTACTACTTGGGCTACTTCAAAACTACCATTTCTCGAATTCGCCATTGATTAGCTTGCCGGACTAAATCGTACTTTACCTGCAAGTTATCGTCATAAGACAAACTTTTATTTAGTTCGCCATTTCTATACACTTGAGCAACTTCACCGACTGTAGCAGTAACGATCGCGCGATCGCGATTTGCCTCATTATTTTCCACCCCGTCTATCTTTAGAGTGTGCTTAAACTGACGATAACGATTGTCTGCTTTGTCGCCCTCAACTCGTTTTTGCCACTGAGACAAAGTTGGATTTACTAAAATTTGCTCTAATCCCTCGGTTGCATGAGTTGTTCCAAAGGCTACAGCTTTGGTAGATAGCCAGTCTTGAATAACCTGCTGGGCAGTTGCTTCCGTTAGTAGCCCATCGGTGGGCGGTGTTGCGGGAGCAGATTCTGCAAGATCGAATAATGGCTCATTTAGCTTTACTAAGGGTTGTTCCCCTTCTAAGACTGGCGGGGGAGTAGTTCTAGTACCCTGCACCCCACTATAAGTTTTGCTTGCCAAAAAACCTAGAAATAGTATTCCACCTAGCCCAACTAGAGAGAGTAAAACTAGGCGCATTATTTTTGAATTTTGAAAAATGCCCGCCCCACCTTTAAAACGACGGGTGCGTTTTCTTGGACGCTGCCTGGGCTTGATATGAACGAGGCTGCTTGTATCTACATCATTACGAGTAGCTATTGCGATCGCTCCTTGAGAGCTTTGCTCGGTTGTACCTCGACTTTCGGCGGCTTTTACCGATTGCTTAGACGTAATTGGACTGCGATTATCATCAACGGTTACGGCATCCCATTCATTGGTTGCTTCTATTTCTGTGGGCAAAGCTTCCAAATAAGCCTGTACTTGCTCGTCGGCGAAATAATCTTTTAGAGACGCTGGGCGATCGCTAAGATCTCGAAATTGAGCGAATACTTCGCTTTGCAACCATCTTTCGCTATACAAACATAAACCAGGCAATAAGTCTGGGGAGCCTTGAGAGTTTTCTCGAATCAAAGATAAAGATTCAGATTCTTGAGATAGTTCTACGGCTCTACTTGCATCGGTCGTTTGACCAAGCAGCAAGGAACATACAGCTTGTTCTAAATGTACGTCTTGACGCTTGCCCAATCGCATCAAGTGCAACTTGGCTTTGCGAATGAGAATCGGCATTCGTTCGGCAAAGCCCCGCGCAATCAGGGCATACACTGCCAAATAATTGGCAACGGGCGACGGGCGTTGACTTTCTGCTTCAAATAAATCTTGCTGCTCTCTAACTGTTAGATAACTGCGTAATTGCTGAATAAATCTTAAAAAGTCATCTAAAGCTAGTCCCGATCCATCTTCCCCCGTACCGTCAATACCGCCTCGTTGTTGCAAAATGTCTTGCAATAACTTCAAACCTTGCTTGCGTTCGACGATCCGATTTTGAGGTTGTGCTAGTAGTTCTAAAATTCGGTAGGGACGGAGTTTATTGAGATCGGCGGCAATTTCTTGCCTAGTTTTGGCAAATAATCCCGCATTTGTGAGAAAATTTTCACCATTTTCTAGAGAATGAGCTGCTTTTTCATACTGACCTTGTTGCCATTGTTCTCTCCCCAACTCCAAACACGCCAGAGTAACAGTTAAAACTAAATCCGGATCGCTGCCATTTGCTAAATCTCGATCGAGATAGGGTTGACCTAAATTAAGTACAAGCTCGTATTCTCCTAGCTCTTGGAGAAGTAATAATGCACCAGTAAATTGTTCGTCAGCAATTTCAATACTGGGAGCTAGGGACTCAGTGGTACTTGGCGTTTGGGTTATGGTATCTGTAGTATCGCCATAAGCTGCCACAAAATAGTTACTATCGTAGCGCTGCCTTTGTTGCGGGTTGGCTAAAACTTTGTACGCTACGTCTATAAGTTGTTTTCGCGCCGCGATGACTTTTTCTGAATACTCGCGTCTGGGCAATTGCAATAGGCGATCGCGGTATGCCTGTTGCAACTGATCTGTGCTTGCTTGAATAGGCAAACCCAATATTCGGTAATAATCTAGTGGAATCCGCACAGCTTATTTCCCTATACACCGCGAACAACAAAATTTAACCTACAATCAAAATCGTTTATCACGTCAGTCAAACCGTGACAATATAATAACTTGTGACCTCTACACTTGCAGCACGCTTAGTAACAATGCTGATAATGGTTGCTTAACACATTTTCCCATATAAAGTAATACTACAAGGACAATTGCACTATGGTTCAAGAACGAGCATTACCTGCGTTTAATACTAATTTGGCAGATATTTCGTCAGAAGTAGGGTTGCTACTCTATGAAGATATGGTTCTGGGGCGGTATTTTGAAGACAAATGCGCCGAAATGTATTACCGAGGTAAAATGTTTGGCTTTGTCCATTTATACAACGGACAAGAGGCGGTGTCTACCGGGGTCATTCAAGCCATGCGACCAGGGGAAGATTACGTTTGTAGTACCTACCGCGATCACGTCCATGCTCTAAGTGCTGGCGTACCAGCCAAAGAAGTGATGGCAGAGTTATTTGGCAAAGCTACTGGTTGTAGTAAAGGGCGTGGTGGTTCTATGCATATGTTCTCTAACGAACATAAGCTTTTAGGAGGCTACGCTTTTGTTGCCGAGGGGATTCCGGTAGCTACGGGAGCCGCTTTTCAAACTAAATATCGCCGGGAAGCTTTAGGAGATGAAAGCTTTGCAGATCAATTGACTGCTTGCTTTTTTGGGGATGGTGCAGCAAATAACGGACAATTTTTTGAATGCTTAAACATGGCAGCGTTGTGGAAACTACCGATTATTTATGTAGTCGAAAATAACAAGTGGGCAATTGGCATGGCTCACGAACGCGCTACCTCTCACCCAGAGATTTATAAGAAAGCTCATGCTTTTGGCATGGCTGGGGTAGAAGTAGATGGAATGGATGTATTAGCAGTCCGTGCGGCGGCGACAGAAGCCGTAGAACGCGCCCGTGCGGGGGAAGGTCCAACGTTGATTGAAGCGCTTACCTACCGTTTTCGCGGTCACTCTTTAGCCGATCCTGACGAACTACGAGCCAAGGAAGAGAAAGAATTTTGGTTTAGTCGCGATCCGATTAAAAAATTGGCAGCTTACCTAACGGAGCATAATTTAGCCTCAGAGTCAGAACTTAAAGAAATTGAGCGCAAAATTACTCAAGTTATCGATGACGCGGTAAAGTTTGCAGAAGATAGCCCAGAGCCTTCGCCAGACGAGTTGTATCGGTTTGTATTTGCGGAAGATCAGTAGTAAATAAAGGAAAAACTATGACGTTTGAAGTCGCTCTCAACGAACAACAGTACAAAACCTATGTCCTTTCTGATTCTTACGCCCAATCCGAGATTGAAGTAGTACCAGAAAGAGGCGGGATCATTACTAAATGGCGGCTCCAAGGGCAGGAAATATTTTACTTAGATAAAAGTCGCTTTACTAATCCCGAATTGAGCGTCCGGGGCGGGATTCCCATCTTATTCCCGATTTGCGGCAACTTACCTGACAATACTTACACTCATGGCGATCGCTCCTACACTCTAAAACAACACGGTTTTGCCCGCGATCTGCCTTGGCAAGTTGTAGATCAATCGACAAACGATTGTGCCAGTATTACTTTAGTTTTGACTAGCAACGAAGAAACAAAAGCTGTTTATCCTTTTGACTTTGAAGTAAGTTTTACCTATCGGCTCTGGGGTAATAGCTTAGTTATCTATCAAAACTTTCAAAATAACTCTAGCGAATCAATGCCTTTTTCGGTAGGATTGCACCCCTACTTTGCAGCCCCAGATAAAAGTGCATTGCAGGTACAAATTCCCTCAACAGAGTTTTACGACCAAAAATCTCAAACAACTGAGGCTTTTCATGGCGAATTTGACTTTAGCCGTGATGAGATAGATGCAGCTTTTGGGCAACTATCTAGGGAATCTGCTTCTGTCAAAGATGATAGCCGTCAATTGCAGTTAAATTTAGAGTGGAATAACGACTACTACAATACGGTAGTTTTTTGGACGGTTAAAGATAAAGACTTTTACTGTTTAGAGCCTTGGACAGCCCCCCGCAATGCTCTAAATACTGGAGATGGCTTGATCTCCCTCCCACCGGGAGACAGTTTGCAAACTTGGGTAAGTATGAACGTAACTTTTTTGTAAACCTCTTGTGTTTATAATTCAGTCATGTTATCGTTATAAACGGTGTCAAAATAGACACCAAATCACGGGTCGCTAGCTCAACGGTAGAGCACTCGGCTTTTAACCGATTTGTTCCGGGTTCGAATCCCGGGCGACCCATAAAAACAGACAGTGAAAAGCCTACAAGTTCATTGGTTTTTAATATGTTAAAGACATTGTGGGCGATCGTTCGTCAAGGCAAAATTGAATTATTAGAACAAACAGAAATTCCTGAAGGCACACGAATTTTAGTTACTCTTTTATCGGAAGATGAATCTAATTTTTGGCTGCAAACAAGTAGCGTATCCCTAGATGCTGTGTGGGATAACATCGAAGATGATATCTATGCCCAGCTACTCTAAAAATGACATTGTATTAGTAAGATACCCATTTTCCGACTTATCTAGTTCTAAAGTAAGACCTGCGGTTGTAATTAATGCCCCTCATAGTTCGCAAGATATATTTATTGTTCGGTTAACTAGCAAAACAACAACGTTACCCCGTAGGCTTTAAGAAGAATTTGGAACTGTAGATTCACTTCAAGGACTACCGAGAGATAGGTGGGGTTGGTATAGCTAATATGAATTGGTCAAAAGAGCAAGAGTTTGGGCGGATTTTTGATATTTCTATATTAGTGCGATCGCAATCTTCAAGTGTAGATGTATTACTTGCAGATAAGCCCTAGTAGTAAGTTGCAGAAGCGATCGGGATATCACGTAATACAAATAAACATTTCTTTTAACTGTCGTATGGACTGCCGGGACATCATCACAATTGAGCCTGGGAAACGCAGTGGGAAACCGTGTATTCGAGGCATGAGAATTACTGTATATGACATTTTAGAGTATCTAGGTAGTGGCAGGACAGGAGCAGAAATTCTTGAAGATTTTTCTGAACTGACTTTAGAAGATATTAGAGCTTGCCTTGCTTTTGCGGTGACCGCTAGTAAGAATTATTGGTAGCGTCTCTGGGAAGTTGTGCAGGAATAAGTACCCATCCCTAGATATAATTTTTTATAAAATTGAAAATTATCTTAAGATTAGCGTAATGCAAACGCTTGTCTATAACCAAATTAGGAGGAATTTCTATGGCGCTCGTACCAATGCGGCTGCTTCTAGATCACGCGGCTGAGAATGGCTACGGCATCCCAGCTTATAACGTCAATAACATGGAGCAGATTCAAGCAATTATGCAGGCTGCCCATGAACTGGATAGCCCCGTGATTTTGCAAGCCTCTCGCGGCGCTCGTAAGTATGCTGGCGAGTCATTTCTGCGTCACCTAATTTTGGCGGCGGTAGAAACTTACCCCCATATCCCCATTGCCATGCACCAAGACCACGGCAATAGCCCCGCAACTTGCTATTCAGCAATGAGTCACGGGTTTACTAGCGTGATGATGGATGGCTCTTTAGAAGCTGATGCTAAAACTCCCGCAAGCTTTGAGTACAACGTTGAAGTAACTCGCAAAGTTGTGGATGTTGCTCACTCCATCGGCGTTAGCGTTGAAGGGGAACTCGGTTGCTTGGGTTCATTAGAAACTGGCATGGGTGATAAAGAAGACGGTCACGGTGCTGAGGGCGTTCTATCCCACGACCAGCTATTGACTGACCCCGATGAAGCGGTAGCATTTGTAGAACAAACTCAAGTAGATGCTTTGGCTGTTGCTATTGGCACAAGTCACGGCGCTTACAAGTTTACGCGCAAGCCTACTGGAGAAATTCTCGCCATTAGTCGGATTGAGGAAATCCACCGCCGCTTACCCAATACTCACTTGGTTATGCACGGTTCTTCGTCTGTACCAGAAGATTTACTCGCCATCATTAACCAAAATGGCGGACAAATTCCTGAAACCTATGGCGTTCCTGTAGAAGAAATCCAAAAAGGCATCAAGAGCGGCGTTCGGAAGGTAAATATCGATACTGACAACCGCTTGGCGATTACGGCGGCGGTGCGCGAAGCGTTGATGAGCAATCCCAAGGAATTTGACCCCCGTCACTTCCTTAAGCCTTCGATTGTATATATGCAGAAAGTTTGTGGCGATCGCTATAAGCAATTTGAATCTGCGGGTCAAGGTAGCAAGATTAAGCAAGTTTCCTTAGATGATTTTGCTGCTAAGTACGCTAAAGGCGAACTAAAAGCTGTTTCTAAGCAAGCTGTAAAAGCTTAGTTATTAGAGATTTCTAACTAAAAACTGGGTAGCGATGCCCGGTTTTTTTATTGGATGTCTACTTATACCGCCCTGCATTTCGATAGGAAAAACCAGAGCTTGGGGGGTCTGCCCCCCAAACCCAACGGCAACAAAGCGGGAAGAAGCGCAAACTTTGTGGGGGAGGTTTCCTTCCACAAAAGTTTGCAAGAGAGAGCGATACCCGCTTTTTGCCTCTTTTTGCCTCTTTTTGCCTCCCCATCGGGGAGCCAGTATGGGGGATTACTTTGTCTTCCCCATAGCTGGCGTGGACGAGTTGCCTCCCAAGGCATTTTTCAGAGGAATCCTTCCCCCGAAAAGATGCCGCCCAAACCCCCTGCAAAAGTGTCTTATCTCTGTGTCCGGCAGTTTTTGGGCAATATACCTAGTTGCGAGTGATGCCAACTAAGTTTTTAATTTCTGTAAGTTCTTGCTTCAAGAGCAGGTCTTATCTTTGAACAATCAATTTCTTGGCGCAAATACTAGAGTATAGGAGCATTTCTCTACAAAAATACGCGATGCTGCAATGATGGCATCTGACGACGGACTTGCTCAAGGCGTGTTGGAGAAATTTCGGCGATCGCACATCCTGGTTGATCTCCAGCGTCGGCTAAAATAACGCCCCAGGGGTCGATAATCATGGCGTGACCGTGGGTTTGACGCAGGGAGTAATGCTGTCCTGTTTGGGCGGGCGCAATCACGTAGCAAGTGTTTTCAATGGCTCTTGCTTGTAAGAGAATTTGCCAGTGATCTTTGCCTGTATAGGCGGTAAACGCTGCTGGAATAAATACTACGTCTGCACCTTTATTTGCTAAATGGCGGTAGAGTTCGGGAAAACGCACGTCGTAGCATACTGACAAGCCTAAGTTGCCTAACTCTTTGGAGGCGTATACTTGGGGCATGGTTGTACCAGCCATAACGGTTTTGGATTCGCGGTAGGTATTGCCGTCGGGTAAGTTGACATCAAATAAATGAACTTTTTTGTACCGAGCAATTTCTTCACCGTTGGGGTCAATTAGTAAGGCTGTATTGTAGACTTTATCTGCGTCTACGGGGACGGGAAAACCCCCGCCTAAAATCGTGACTTGGAAGCGTTGAGCCATTGTTTTGAGGAATTTTTCGCTTTTTTGGGCGATCGCCTCTGCTTGAGCAATTTTGTCTACTTCCTCTCCCAAAAAAGAAAAGTTTTCTGGTAATGTAATTAACTCTGCGCCCTGTCTCCTGGCAAGTTCGATTAATTCTTCAGCCTGAACTAAGTTTTTTTCTAGATCGGGCAGGCTAGTCATTTGAATTGCGGCGGCGAGATAAGACTTCATGAGCTAAATGGAAAGCGTGCTGGATAGATTATAAAAATATATGTCTACTTTGGATTCAGTGCAATTAATTTTATCTACAAAACTCCGGCAATCATGCCTGCAAGGAGAATAAACCCAATCCATACATTTTGACGAAACATCTCACCGTAAGCACTAGAAAGCATTTGGGGATTTTTTAGTCGCAGATATTGCCAAGTCCAAGCCACAGCCGTAACTCCTAAAGCGATCCAAAAAGCAAACTTTAGCTGCATAGTTGCGCCTAGCCAACCCATAAGTAAAACTGTAAGCGCAAAGCAAATCAATATTGCCATCGGTGCGTAGTTGCCAAAAAACAAAGCGCTAGAATTTACCCCAAGCTTGCGATCGTCTTCGCGATCGCTCATGGCATAAATTGTATCGAAGCCTAATGCCCACAACACTGTTGCTCCCCACAGCATCCACATCGCCTCATCTAAGCTCCCTGTAACGCTGCTCCAGCTAATTAATACCGCAAAACCCCAAGCAATTGCCATAACTAATTGCGGTACGGGAAACACTCGTTTGGCGGAGGGATAAAGTAAAATTACTGGCACTGCTGCCACCGACAGCCAAAAACTTAAAGGATTGAGATAAGAAGCGATCGCCCAGGCACAGATTAAAGCAACGATTGCTACTCCAAAACCAACTTTAACTGAGAGAGAACGCGCCGCTAGAGGGCGGTTGCGGGTTCTCTCTACTTGGGAATCGATATTTCGATCCCACAAGTCATTTACTACACATCCCGCCGCACTGGTTGCCAAGGTTCCTAACACGATCGCGCCTACTAAAGCTATTGGTGGCGAACCCTTTGCTGCTAAAAACACCGCCCACAAAGCCGGAATCATCAATATTAAGCGTCCGGCGGGCTTATCCCAGCGCAAAAGTCTGACAATAGCAAGCCAAATTGGTACAGAGATTTTTTCGTTTTGGGCGCTCGTCATATGAAAAAATAAGTATAAAGATGGATGGATTTAGCTTTTGTTTGCCATTTATACAATATCGTTATTTATGATGCTGGGTGCTGGGTGGTAAATCTACATGGTTAATTCTGTTTCTGCGCTTTGGTTAATTCCGACTCAAGTTGAGCAACAAATTCTTGCGGCTATTGACTTGGGGACAAATTCTTTGCATATGGTGGTAGTAAAAGTTGAGCCGCAACTACCAGCTTTTACAATTGTTGCTAGAGAAAAAGATCCGGTAAGATTGGGCGATCGCGATTTGGCAACGGGAAACTTAAAGTTAGAAGTAATGGAGCGCGCGATCGCAACAATTCGCCGTTTTCAAGAAATTGCTAAAAGTCTCAACGCCCACACAACGATTGCTGTCGCTACTAGCGCCGTGCGGGAAGCACCCAATGGTAAGGAATTTTTGCAGCAAGTAGACGAACAATTAGGCTTGAAAGTTGACTTAATTTCTGGTCAAGAAGAAGCTCGGCGGATATATCTTGGCGTATTGTCGGGGATGGAATTTAACGACCAACCGCATATTATTATCGATATTGGCGGCGGTTCTACAGAGCTAGTTTTGGGAGATAGCCACGAAGCGCGGAGTCTTAGTAGTACAAAAATTGGGGCGGTGCGCCTGACTACCGAACGCATTACTACAGATCCAATTAGCGATCGCGAATTTAACTATCTAACTGCCAGCGTGCGCGGCTCTCTAGAGCGTCCTGTTGATGAGTTACGCGCCTTTTTGCAGCCGGGGGAAATTCCCCGCTTGGTGGGTACGGCTGGCACTATTGAGACTTTAGCATCGGTTCACGCTAGAGAAAAGTTAGGATTAACTCCTTCACCGCTTACTGGGTATCAATTTAGCCTCAAAGACTTACAAGAAATTGTCAATCGACTGCGAAAGCTAAATCAATCAGAAAGAGCCGCCATTGCTGGAATTTCGGAAAGCCGCTCGGAAATTATTTTAGCTGGGGCAATTATTTTACTTGAAGCAATGAAGCTTTTGGGTATGGAATCGATAACGGTGTGCGAACGCAGTCTGCGAGAAGGAATTATCGTTAACTGGATGCTGGCTCACGGCTTGATTGAAGATCGTTTGCGCTACCAAAGCTCAATTCGACAAAGAAATGTGATTAAGACGGCACAAAAATATCAGGTTAATTTAGAGCATAGCGATCGCGTTGCTACTTTTGCCATCGAGCTATTCGATCGACTCCAAGGCAAGCTTCATAGTTGGGGAGTAGAAGAGCGACAATTATTATGGGCTGCTGCTATGTTGTACAACTGCGGCTACCACGTCAATCACGGGGCTTATCACAAACATTCCTATTATCTAATTCGCCATGGTGAATTGCTCGGCTATACCGAAACTGAATTAGAGATTGTTGCTAATATTGCCCGTTACCACCGCCGCAGCGCTCCGAAGAAAAAGCATGAAAATTATCGCAACCTACCCAGAAACTCCCGCCTGCTAGTTAGCCAAGTTAGTACATTTTTGCGCTTGGCTGTGGCTCTAGATCGGCGGCAAGTTGGCACAATTAGTCAATTACGCTGCGAATATGAGGCGACAAGCCAAGAACTCCGCCTTTATCTTAAACCCGCAAATCCCAATGACGACTGCGCTTTAGAACTATGGAGTTTGGATTACAAAAAGGCAGTTTTTGAGGCAGAATACGGAGTTAAATTAGTGGCAAGTTTAGATCTCGCACCTAGTTACGTCGGGGCTTAATTACGCAGATTGCGGTAGCGGTAAAACGTATAGGTATCAAATAATGCGCCGACAAAGCTACAAGCTAAACCAATAATTGCAACTCCTCTCCAGGAATTGCCACTACCAAAGGCGGCTAAAAACTCAGTTACACCTTGATTCATCTCTGCCGAAATAGCTGCGAGTCCCGGAAGATGACTGGCTAAGGAAAAACTAACCAGCATTCCAGAGACTAATAATACAGGAGCTACGAAGCTAAAAACGATTGTTAGCGCCAGCGTAGGGCGAAAACTTGGCAAAATGCTCATTTGTTGCATATTTTTCGTTAGTTAACTCAATGCAAAAGTTTGGGGACGTTTGCTATTTTCTACAATAAGCCCGATCGCGCTGTGGATAACTATGTCTTCAACAATCTTAAATTTTCATTAAAAGTTTTGTAAACTACTCCAAAGCAATGTATGGGGTGTATTAAATACATTAAGCAGATAGATTACTGAGAAAAGTCTGCTGGGATACATTTAGGCAATTTTAGAAAAATTAGTCATTGCTGGGATGAGTTAATTTATTTATGAGAATAGCTTTAAGCTCAATTAAAGAACTCGCCAATAGGTACAATTGAGCTTTTGCAGCAGGCAGAAATCGTGCAAAGCCCAAGCTTGAAGGTATGGAGTCAGCGCTTAGTAGCAGCGATTTTACTAGGCGGACAAGTATTGTTTCACTTGCTCAAAGTCAAAGTTCACCGCCGCAATACCATCGACCAAATGGCAGCCGTGGGGCCGGAATCTTTGCTAATTGTCCTCGTCACTGCCGCTTTTGTGGGCATGGTTTTTACGATTCAAGTAGCTAGAGAATTTATTAGCTTTGGGGCAGTACAGGCAGTGGGAGGCGTACTTGCGATCGCCTTGACGCGGGAGCTTGCCCCCGTAATTGCGGCGGTGGTGCTGGCGGGTAGAGTATGCTCGGCTTTTGCAGCAGAAATTGGTACGATGCGAGTTACAGAACAAATTGATGCGCTTTACATTCTCAAAACCGATCCTATCGACTACTTGGTAGTTCCCCGCACCATTGCTTGCTGCTTGATGATGCCAATTTTAACTTTGATATTTCTATTTACTGGGTTAGCTGGGGGCTTTTTGGTTGCCAATAACTTATATAACTTATCTGCAAATGTATTTTTTGATTCGGTGCAGAACTTTTTGAGCGTTTGGGATGTAGGTAGCGCGATGATTAAAGCAGCTTGTTTTGGGGCTTTAATTGCTGTAATTGGCTGTAGCTGGGGCTTGACAACAACCGGAGGCGCTAAAGGAGTAGGACAATCAACTACTGCTGCCGTAGTTACTGCTTTGTTAGCTATTTTTGTGAGTAACTTTCTATTAACCTTAGTAATGTTTCAAGGTAGCGGTAGCTCGGTATTGTAAAACTCTAAAATAGTAAGCAAGTCTATGTATCAGGGCAAAAGTAAAAATTATGACTATTTCTAGTACGCCACAATCAGTTTCCACCATACAACTTGCCCCTAGCTATACCTTGCCGATATTTATTGTAATTGCCGCGATTCCAGTATTACTATTTCAGGTATGGGTAGGATTAGTTTGCGCTTTATTTGGTTTATTTCTGATGTTTCAAGCGGCAACAATTCGCCTACAATTTAGCGACGCTGCTTTAGATATTTATCGAGGTGAAACTTTAATTCGTTGCTTTCCCTACGCAGAGTGGCAAACTTGGCGCATATTTTGGTCATCTGTACCAGTTTTGTTCTACTTTAAAGAAGTTAAAAGTATTCATTTTTTGCCAATTTTGTTTGACCCCAAAATGCTGAGAAGCTGCTTAGAGCAACGCTTACCAAAACAGTAATTAATTGTATTGAGTGCTTGGCAAACTTGTTTTTATATGAATGCAGACCAATTTTCAAACCAAGAACCAACGAATGAGCCAGAAAATGCTCAGAACGATATCGATCTATTTGCTGTTGATTCCGTAGATGGGCAAACGCCAGCATCGGAAGATAAATTGTTAGCGCCCATAGAAACCGGAATTGCGGACATTGAGCAAGAATCACAAGAAAGCTTGATCGCTAAACGAATAGCGAATTTGCAAGTCAAAGAACAAAGTCTCAAACAAGAAATTGCCACTTTGCAAGCTTCTTTCAGTTCGATTTCCCAGCAGTTGGTTCAAACCCAAAATGCTATGTCGGTAGTGGTGCAAGAATCTTTGGCGCACCTAGAGCAACGCAAACAAACCTTACAAATTGCGATCGAACAGCTAGAACGCCGTCAAGAACGCATCCGTGCTGAGATGCGAACTACTTTTGCTGGCACTTCTCAAGAACTAGCAATTAGAGTCCAAGGCTTTAAAGATTATCTGACGGGTAGCTTGCAAGATTTGGCAGCTTCCGCCGAACAGCTACAGTTAACCCCCGCCGCCAAAGAGCCGCCTTTACCAACCGTTCCTGCAATAGAACCGCCACCTAAAAAAGCCAGTGCGCCTGCAAGTACGCCGCAATTTGCCGAGCAACGCTTTCAATCGACTACCAAACAAATTCGCCAAATGCTGGACGAATACCGTACTAAGCCCGATTACTACGGAGAACCTTGGAAACTACGCCGCACTTTTGAACCCATCCACGCAGAGCGCGTATCGCAGTGGTTTTTTAATCAAGGAGGTAGGGGCGCATTAAAAACTATGGGTAGTCGGTTGCAAAATATCTTGATTAGTTCTGCCGTTATTTCCATCTTGTCAGAGTTGCATGGCGATCGCCTCCGGGCTTTAATCCTTGCTAATATGCCCGAACGTCTAGGAGAATGGCGGCGCGGATTGCAGGATTGTTTGGGCATCACTCGTGCTGATTTTGGACCCGATCGCGGTGTAGTATTATTTGAGTCTGCGGATGCGGCGGCAATTAAAGCCGAGCGTTTAGTCAAAGCAAATGAGTTACCGTTAATTATCGTTGATGACTCAGAGGAAAAAATTAGCCTTTCTCTGCTGCAATTTCCCTTATTGCTTGCTTTTGCTCCCGATCCGCAAATGGCTAGAGAGCGAGAAGACGACTTTTTTAACTAAAGCAATGTTCCTTCCCCTTTAAAAAATATGCTTACTTGGTTAACTTTGTGCGGCGCACTTTTGCTTGTAGCTTACGTGTTAGGTTCAACTCCCACAGGCTACACCGCCGCGCGGGTGCTAAAAGGCATTGATATTCGCGAACACGGTTCCGGTTCTACGGGGGCGACAAACGTGCTAAGGACTCTCGGAACCGTGCCAGGATTGTTTGTTTTACTGATAGATGCGCTTAAAGGTTATGGAGCGATCGCCCTTACTTATTGGCTAGTCAATTTTGCCGCCAATCATCAACTAATCCCCCCAGAAATAAATGCCGCAAGTTGGCTCCCTTGGATGGTTGCAGGGGCGGGGTTAGCGGTAGTTTTGGGACATAGTAAGTCAATTTGGCTGGGCTTTAGCGGGGGTAAATCTGTGGCGACAAGTTTAGGGGTATTACTTGCAATGTCGTGGATGGTGGGATTATCGACAATGGGAGTTTTTGGCTTAGTATTTGCCTTGTCGCGGATTGTATCTTTGAGTTCTATAGCTGGTGCGATCGCTGTTTCTTTACTAATGCTTTTTTTCCACCAGCCTTTAGCTTATTTATTATTTGCCCTCACTGGTAGTCTTTACGTTATTTGGCGACATCGCAGCAATATTGAGCGCTTAATTGCCGGAACTGAACCCCGAATCGGTCAAAATTTAGCTTCCGAGCCAGAACAGATGTTGAAATAAATAGCTGTTTAAATTGCTAGAGGAAAAGTGACTGTAAAGGTTGAACCAACACCAACTTGCGATGCTAGTTCAATTTTTCCTTTTAGTAAGTGTACCAGTTGGGAAACAATAGCAAGTCCCAATCCCGTACTATCAGGCAAAGAAGCTTGTTGTTCGCTGCTAACTCGATAATAAGGATTAAAAATTAATTCTTGGTTTTCGGGGGTAATTCCAATTCCGGTATCACTGACAATTAGTACCCATTTGTCCCTATCTTGGTTTTCGCAGATGATTTGAACTTTGCCTTCTTGAGTATAACGGAGGGCATTGCTGACTAAATTCGTGATAATTTGCTGCAATCTTAAGGAATCTGTCCTAATTTCATCTGGAGCGCGATCGCAATTTACTACTATTTCTAGTGGTTTTTCTCGCACTGACGGCTCTAGCATTTCTACTACACCATTGACTAAAAAACGAACGCTAGTTGGGACTACTTGCAGCTTTAGTTCTCCCGCCTCATAGCGAGAAACTTCTAAAGTATCATTGACCAAGCGCAACAAATGCCTGCCGTTGCGTAACACTCGTTCAATGTGTTCGATATTAGTAAAATTGTCTTTTACTTCTGAAGACTTGCGCTTTTGGCGCAAAAATAGATCCGAGTAGCCAATAATTGAAGCTAAGGGATTTTTGAGTTCGTGGGCTAAGTGGGAAAGTTTGTCTTGATTTGCACGGACTAAGCGCGTCAATTCCTGATTATTTAACTGCAATTGACTCTGCAACTGCTCTAGTTCTCCCAAGCGCTCGTCTACATAACTTTTAAAACATTGAGAAATCGCTTCGTCTACAGTCGCATCTATCAGCCGAAACACCCGAAATAATTCTATCGGTTTTGCCTGCAATAACTCTGTTTCCAAAGTTGAAAAGATTATTTGACGCAGCAGGCAATACTCGCGGGTAATTTCCGTGGGATCGAAGCCTTGAGCGGCGCGAAGTGAGCCATGATAACAGCTTGCATCTATTATCAGCCCAATTTCACTATCATGATATTGAGAAATTACTGTCACCATTGCCTCAAGCACAAGAGCGAGATGATTTTGAATAGCTGTACGCGATAATTTATCAGCGCTTTCAATTTGTCTATCTTGACGAACAGCAGTTACCCAAAGGTCTGTAATCACGTCAACTTTATCGCTCAACAATTGACTAAAATCATTCATTTTGAAGACGGTAGGGAGGCATACCTACGGGTTACTACGATCATTTTAGTTGAGCAATGCTTTTTTAAACGCGACTTCTTATAGCGCGATATCTCACCACCAAAAGGCATAATTACTATATTGCTTTAAAGCGCGTCGTCAATTACTTAAGCTTGATGGCACAATTTAATTATGGATTGGCAAGAAATTTCTGGTAATTGGGTATTAATTCCCCCGCACCCAGTGGGGATTGTACATTTTTTGGGTGGCGCGTTTGTGGCGGCGGCTCCTCAAGTAACTTATCGTTGGTTATTAGAGCAAATCGCCAAGCATGGCTACATTGTTGTGGCTACACCTTTTGTAAATACTCTCGATCATAGTGCGATCGCTCGTTCTGTTTTACAAAGCTTTGAGCGGACTATAGACGAACTCCAAAGTCGATCCTTACTCCGCAAGCAATACTTACCTATTTATGGCTTAGGTCATAGTATGGGTTGCAAGCTTCATCTTTTGACTGGCAGCTTATTTTCTGTAGAGCGATCGGGTAATATTTTAATTTCCTTTAATAATTATGCAGCGCGAGACGCTATTCCTTTTGTGCAGCAATTTAATCCTGCTTTTGCCGTTGAATTTACCCCCTCGCCTCTAGAAACTAACAACATTATCCAAGAACGTTATAGTGTTCGTCGCAACTTGCTAATCAAGTTTAGCAATGATACCCTCGATCAATCGGCTGCCTTGACTCAACTATTGCAACTCCGCTTTCCCAATATGGTGACAGCCCAGACTCTTAACGGCACTCATACTACACCATTAGGGCAAGATGTCAAGTGGCAATCGGGAACAACATTTACACCTTTTGATGCGATGGGGCAGTGGTTTAAGCAAGAAGTTTATCGGGATCTAAATCAATTAAGAAAAACCATTGTTTTTTGGTTAAATCCTCTAAAATCTATATAACTTAAATTAAAACAATTTATAGACTAAATTCTATCTTTACTTAATTATTCATGTTTACGATTTTAATTATTGATGATGACCAAATAGTACAGTTAACTTTAAGAAAAATCTTAGAACAACAAGGTTATCGCATAATTACTGCCGATAGTGGAGAAACTGGGCTACAAAAAGCGCAACAGTTGCAACCAGCCTTGATAATTTGTGATTGGTTAATGCCAGGAATGGACGGTATAGAAGTTTGCCGTCAAGTAAAAGCCAATCCTATTTTATCTACTACATTTTTTATTGTCTTAACTTCTTTAGATTCGGTAGCAGATGTCGTTAAAGGCTTAGACTCTGGGGCAGATGATTTTATTGCTAAACCAATTGAACAAAATGAGCTAAAAGCGCGGGTAAGAGCAGGTTTGCGTTTGCATCAAATGAGCCGTGATTTGCAAATTCAAAAGCAACTTTTAGAGACAGAATTAGGCGAAGCAGTAGACTATGTACGAAGTCTTTTGCCAATTCCCATGCACCAACCTCTAACTATTAATTCGCGTTTTATACCTTGTAAAAAACTTGGCGGAGATTGTTTTGACTATTATTGGTTAGATGCAGATTATTTAGCAATTTATTTATTAGACACGGCGGGGCATGGTTTGGGGGCTACTTTGCCTTCTATTTCTGTACTAAATTTACTCCGCTCTCGTGCTATTCCGCGCCTTAATTATTATCAACCAAATCAGGTATTAAGTGCGCTTAATGAAACCTTTCAAATGAATTATCATAATAATAAATATTTCACAATTTGGTACGGAGTTTATAATCGTGTTAATCGTCAGCTAATATATGCCAGCGCCGGGCATCCACCCGCAGTCTTGTTATCTAGATCCACAGATAGCAGTCAAATAAAATTATTAAAAACTGCGGGCGTACCAGTAGGTATGTTTCCTGATTCTGAATATGCAAACGGGTTTTGTCAAGTAGAGGAATTTAGTAGTCTTTATGTGTTTAGCGACGGGGTTTATGAGATTAATTCGGCAAGGGGTGGAGAATGGGACTTTGATGCTTTTGTAGACCTACTTCAAGAGCGATATAATAATGAAAATCAGAATCTTGATGAGATACTAAATCATTTACTAACATTAACTTCAAAAACAGGTTTTGATGACGATTTATCTATTTTAGAAATTATGTTTGCTGGCTATGCAAACAAACCTAGCTCTATAAATTGGTAAATTATTAAATTTTATCCAACTGCGATTTCGCTAAGAAGTTATTTATAAATTAAATTCAAAAAAGCATTTTCACGTAAGCGCGTACATTCTTCTCCTTCAGAAAAAGCGCGATCGCACTTTATGAAAACCTTTAGCATCTGCGATAACTGCGATAATCGATATTATTCTGCTGATATTCTTCATACTGTTCATGCCATAGCAAGGGGAGCAAAAGCTCCAGAAAGAATTGAGTAAATTCCGGTAACACTTCTAGAGTTAGCCTAAATCGCACAGGATAATAAATAGTTATACGGCTTCAGTTACAGGCTAAGGTGGTAGGTTTGAATTTGAGGTTAGGATGCAAAAATAAGCGTTTTTAAAAGCTGGAGATTATTTTGTACGGAGCAGATCCCAAAGATAAGCATCCGATGAAGGGATTTCCACAAATCTGCTTCATTCAAAATACTGTGTCAAATCCCAATATCATCATTGGAGATTACACCTATTACGACGATCCAGAAAACTCGGAAGACTTTGAGCGTAACGTCTTGTACCATTTTCCCTTCATCGGCGATCGACTAATCATCGGAAAATTTTGTGCTTTGGCTAGAGGCGTAAAGTTCATTATGAATGGTGCAAATCACAAGTTAGATAGGTTTTCAACCTATCCGTTTGGGATCTTCGGCAATGGTTGGGAAAAAGTTGAGCCTCAACCTAAAGAACTACCATACAAAGGCAACACAGTAATTGGTAACGATGTGTGGATTGGGTATGAAACAGTAATTATGCCGGGGGTACAGGTGGGAGATGGAGCGATTGTTGCCGCAAAATCAGTAGTAGTGAGTGATATCCCGCCCTATACGATTTTTGGGGGCAATCCAGCGAAGGGCATTCGTCAGCGATTTGATGATCAAACTATCCAATCTTTACTTGAAATAGCTTGGTGGAATTGGGAGAGCGAGAAGATTACACGCAATTTGGACAAGATCGTTTCCGCAGATATTGAAGCTTTAATGAATTGTGAGTATAAGCACAGTAAAACAATTCTGTTGGAATAGGCGGGTTTAATTATTGGAAGATTAACTTTTTTGGCAAGATGAGAAAGGGTAATACTAAATAGCGCTCGCTATCCAAACGCAAATAATAACCCAATTATTTATCACTTTAGCGGCAATTTTCGGCGGCTTATCGGTGGTGGCAGGCGCTTTTGCCACCCACAACCTTGAAATCAAGATTGAGACTTCGCACTTCCGCCTCGATTTAATTTGACTCTATATTTTCATGAACTTGCCGCCCAGATTACAGAAACCTCGTACTGATTAAACATTGAATCCGCGCTTACAATTGTCATACCATCATTCTGTGCTTGGGCAATTAACATTCTGTCAAAAGGATCGCGATGAAGTAAAGGCAATGCCGCCGCTCGCAAAGCATGGGAAGCTGTAATATCTAGCGATTTCGCTCCTAATTGAATCATCCGTGTGGAGATATAATCATCTATTTGTTCTGGAAGTGGTAACTTACCGATTGCAACTTTATACCAAGTTGCGTTCTAACAAAGTAGCTATAGAGGAGGGAAGAAAGTTAGAGAGCGAAGACGGTCTGGGTCAGCACAAAGTTCTAATAGACCTAAGCTAAGTTCATCTTCAACCTTGTCCAAAGAT
>NZ_JBYCCV010000007.1:0-104664 GCF_057473825.1 Aliterella sp. E5.1 | reverse complement strand
ATCCCTTGAACAGGTAGAAGATGTACTTTGCCAAGGCTTACTTGAACTTTCTTCTAATAGTGAGCGCCTGCGTTCAATGACTTTCTTCCCTCATCTTCAAATACTACCTCTGACCGCAACTTAGTATGAAGTAATAGTTGCTAACGGCTACCAAATCCTTGACCGCGCATACCTTTTGACCAAATCAGCAATTCACCGCGTTGACCCCCAGCCGCAAGTTGTTGCCCTTGGGGATGCCAAGCTAGACAAGAAAATCCATTAGGTGCGCCGGGGAGAATTTGGGCTAATTTCTTAGCTTTTTGCCACAAACAAACCCAACCATCCTCCGACGCTGAAGCTAGTAAGAAGCTATTGGGTTGAAAGGCAATTTCTTGTACAACTCCACTGTGCTGTTGCAATAATCTGCTTTCCCAGCCCAGAGACTCATTAGCCTCCCACACCACAATACCCTCAACGCTAGAAGAAGCCAATAGAGGCGCATCTAGCTGAGTTTGAGCTTGTGACCAGGCAAGATGGCGAATTTTGCCTGGAAAACCACGCATTACCCAAGGAAAAAAATCTTGGCTTGTGCTATCACCTTTTGGCGCAATTGATTTGTTCCAGTCTATGACGGTGATAGTTCGATCCATATTTCCACAAGCAAGATACTTGCCATCCGGGGACCAAGCGATCGCCAAACTTGCCGAAGGCACTACCAATACATGAGGATCGTCATGCCAATCGTGAGCGTTCCAAATCTTCGCTCCCTGATAACCTGCGATCGCGAGTTTCTGTCCATCAGGACTCCAATCTAAAGCCAGTACAGAGGAATTATCAAAATTGAGCGTAGCGATTACCCCGCCTGTATCAGCATCCCACACCTGGACATAGCGCCCTAAGCTGAAAGCCAGTTGATTGCTACTAGGATTCCAAGCCAACTTGTCCACCCAGGCGGGTGCATTTTCTATCGTGTGTAAGGGTTTACATCGGTAGGTTCTAGTATCATCATGCAAATACCAAATTTTTACTTGCCCAGCTTGACCACCAGCAGCGAGTTTCTGCCCATCTTGAGAAAAAGCAAGGCAGTCTAGTGATTGACCCTCAGCTATTTGTAAAGGTAGCAAAGGCCAGTTGCTCTCTCCTGTACTAGCAAGATCCCGCCAGAGCATTACTTCTCCGGCGGCGGAACTTACGGCTAAAACCTTACCTTGAGGTGACCAGGCGATCGCTGTGACATAATCTGAAAGTGTCCCACGCCAATGCAAGTCGAATTGTTGGGAGTTTGTAGTTGAGGATTTCATTGCTTCTCACTTACGCTAGAAAGGTTTTATGAAATTACTTCGGCGCAAACGCAGAGTATTGACCGCCCAATCCTTCGACGATCGCCTTTGTGTTCGCAATCAGCATTTTGGGGTAGGTATCGCCCTCAGTACCTGCCTCTCCTAGTCCGTCGGCAAACAGTTCTCGCTCTGACAGCTTTACATTCGCCTCTTTTGCCACTGTTTCAATCAGTTTGGGATTGGCTGACACTTCCGCAAAAATGGTCGGTACTCGATCGGCTTTAATCTCCTCAGTCAATTCTCTTACCCGTGCGGCAGTAGGCTTTTCTTCCGTACTAATGCCCTGCAAAGCCCCTTCAACCGGAATGCTATAAGCCGCAGAGTAATACCCCAAAGCATCGTGAGTTGTCACCAGTTTGCGTGAGGTTGGTGGAATGGTGGCAATTTGAGACTTAATCCAGCTATCAACCTGAGTCAGTTCTGCTGACAGAGCTTGAGCATTTTTGGTATAGACTTCAGTGTTTTCCGGTGCAGCTTTCGCTAGGTTATCTTGAATCACTCTCACCATCTGAATTCCATTTTTGGCATCGTGCCAGATATGCGGGTCGGGTTCTTCCCCTTCAGCATGGGTTTCCCCGTCGGTATGTTCCTCACCGTGTTCATCTTCATGTTCGCCCATCAGAGGCTTGGGAACCGCCGCTTCACCCACCGCAACTTTGGTAGCGGGATTAGAGGATGCTTTAATTAGTTTGATCAAACTGGGTTCAAAGTCGTAGCCAGAGTAGAGAACAAGCTGGGCATCTTCGATCGCCTTGCGGTCTTCTGGTGTTGGCTCATAAACGTGGGGATCAGTTCCTGCTTTTACCAAGCAAGTTAGGTCGATTGTGTTGGCGGCAATGGTCTTCGTTAAGTCACATAGCACGCTGCTGGTTGCAACGACTTTCAACTTCGTGCTGGTAGCGGCGGTATTGGTAGAATTGGCGGTGCTAGTTTGGTTGGTTGGCAATGATTGGGTGCAGGCACTGAGTACACTGACAGCGATCGCCAGCAGCGTGCTATTCCAAGTTCGATGGCGGTGAATAGGCATGATATTTTAATTTATGAATTACGTCCTCAGACTATAATAATAATCATTCTCATTCTAGGTTTTCATGTTAGAGGTTCGGCAGCTTGCTGTCAATTATCGGGGCGTACGTGGACTCGATCCAGTAAGTTTCCGAGTAGATCCGGGTCAGCTTGTGGGTATCATTGGACCAAATGGAGCAGGCAAAAGTACACTGCTAAAGGCATTGTTAGGCTTAGTCCCTGCGGGCGGTGTTGTTTACTATTGCACCTGTCCGTTATGCCAGCAGTTAGCGAGAGTGGCGTATATCCCGCAGAAGTCGCAAATTGATTGGGATTACCCGATCACCGTATGGAACGTCGTGATGATGGCGCGGACTCGTCAGCTAGGATGGTTCCGCAATCCCGATCGAGCGGCAAAAGAAACTGTTAAGGCAGCCTTAAAACGAGTAGAGATGCTAAATCTTCGCCATCGCCGCATTGGTGAACTTTCTGGCGGACAGCAGCAACGGGTGTTTCTAGCACGGGCTTTGGCACAACAAGCGGATCTGTTTTTGTTTGATGAACCTTTTACGGGTGTGGACAAGAAAACCGAAGCCATCATGCTGGAAGTATTTGAGGAATTGCGATCGCAAGGCAAGATTTTGCTTCTTAGTACCCATGAATGGGGACAATCGCTCAGTCAACTCGATCGATTGCTGTTGCTCAATCAATCTTTGATTGCAGAGGGTTCGCCACAACAAGTAATGACTCCTGAAAATTTGCGTCAAGCTTACGGAAGCCATTTGGGAAATCCCTTACAGAAAGATATAGAAACGTCATTTTTCTGCTAGTTATTAACTTTTTTCATTCCATCTACTCATTTATTTCCTTACTCCCTGTGTTCAATTTTTTCCTAGAACCCCTTAATTACGAATTCATGCGCAACGCGATCGCCATTGGCGTGTTAGTTGGGATTCTTTGTCCGGTGGTCGGCAGTTATCTAATTGTGCAGCGCATGGCAATGCTAGGAGATGTCATTGCCCACTGCGTTCTACCAGGGTTATCAATTTCTTTCTTTTTGGGTGTTGATATTCTGCTAGGGGCGTTTGGCTCTGGCATTTTGGGCGCGTTGCTCATTGCCTGGATTCGTTCTCAAACACGAGTCAAGGTTGATGCAGCGATGGCACTAACATTTTCTACTTTTTTCGCCCTAGGAGTGACGCTGATTAGTGTACTGAAAAACAAACTCGATCTCGATAGTTTTTTGTTCGGCGATATCCTGGGAGTGACACCTCATGACATTGGGCGAACATTAGCGATCGCCATTTTGATTCTGCTGGTGGTCAAACTGTTCTACAAGGAATTATTGTTTTACACCTTTGACAAAACTGGCGCTCAGGCGATCGGTTTACCTATTAACACTATTTACTTTGGCTTCATGGCAGCCATTACTCTAACCATTATCGCTAGTATGCAAGCCGTGGGAGTGATTCTGGTGATCTCTCTACTTGTTGGTCCTGCTTTGACTGCCTATTTGTTAGTAAAAGAACTGCATCAGATAATGATTGTGGGAGCTATTTTAGGAGCGATCGCTAGTATTTCTGGTGTCTACCTCAGCTATTATTGGAACTTGCCTTCGGGTCCAGCGATCGTGCTAGTTTCATCTAGTTTGTTTTTGTTAGCGTTGCTACTGGGTCCGTCTCAGGGAATTTTGACTCGACCTAACCCAAGTGGAAGTACAGCAACTATGCGTCGCTTAGGTCTATTCAAACGGAGCGAATAGCGTAGCAGCACGAAGGAAGTACCGACGGATACTCTCGTTAAAGAACTAATTAGGACAATTAAAACAACCAGATGCCGACTATCTTTGCCTCACGGCGCATTAATCCGAAGATTCAACCCCTCCAACTTATATGCTGAGAGTGCATCAAGGGAGCCATTTCTGGAGATCATAAAAACTTTCTTTTATTTTACCTGAATATGTATTCATATATGCTATGGTGTTTGTAGAATTAAAAGGAGTTGATTCATGGCTACTGTTACCCAAATGAAATGTGCCTGCGAAACTTGTCTATGTGTGGTTTCGCTATCGGATGCTGTAATGAAAGATGACAAGGCTTACTGCGGAGATGCCTGTGCGAACAATCATCCTGCGGGTCAAGGCTGTGGTCATACGGGCTGTACCTGCGACGCTTAATTTTCCAATACGGTTTATCTATGCCAAACGATCCGGCTGAAGAAGTTATTACCAAGCATTTTGAAGATGGAGAAGATATCTGTTGCGATCTTCCCCATAGCGATCGCGCTGACGCTGCCAACCCTGCTCAAATCGAAATCCTGACGGTTGAGAAAGCGCAGCGTATGTCAGAGTTTCTTGGCTTTCTAGCCGATACAAATCGGTTGCGAATTCTCTCGATTCTGGCAACTCAAGAAATGTGCGTCGGCGATTTAGCAACTGCCTTGGGAATGAACGAATCAGCCGTGTCGCATCAGTTGAGAACACTCCGAGCTATTCGTTTGGTTAGTTTTCGCAAACAAGGACGGCACGTGTTCTACTATCTGCAAGATCATCACGTTTTTGACTTTTACCGAGCAATCATCGAGCATTTAGAAGAAGCAACACCATAGCGGATAATTTAATTTTTGAGCTAAACCAAACTTAGCCCAATAGCACAACTGGCGGTCAAAGTTCTGCTATTGGGCGACTAGGCAATTGTCACCTAATCTGACAGCGTTCTTTACAAGTGCTGCGCGAATTTAAACTGCTTCTAGTGTTTTAAACCAGACACGCCTGAAAGTCCTTTTTCAGTTGAGCCTCGTTCAAGTTGCGACCGATGAACACCATTTCATTTTTACGGGTTTCATTTGGCTTCCAGGCGCGATCGCGTGTACCATCAAACAGCATATGCACTCCTTGAAATACAAACCGATTGTCTTCCCCGGCAATATTGACAATGCCTTTCATGCGGAATATATCTGTTCCTTGGGTTTGTAACAAATAGCTAATCCAATCGTTCAACTTTTGCATATCCAATGCACCAGATGCTACCAAAGCCACAGAAGCAACGCTTTCATCATGCTCGTGTGCAGTTTCATTCAAGAATTCTGGATCGATTTCTAAGGCGCGGTTGAGATCGAATGCT
Organism: Aliterella sp. E5.1; assembly: GCF_057473825.1. NCBI lineage: Bacteria > Bacillati > Cyanobacteriota > Cyanophyceae > Chroococcidiopsidales > Aliterellaceae > Aliterella > Aliterella sp. E5.1. The sequence continues at coordinate 99,218 of NZ_JBYCCV010000007.1, read as the reverse complement.
CCTACCCCTAGTAGTGCGCCCATTTCTAGCTCGGCATTGCGGGTACGGTAGATTTTGGCTAGAGCGTTCATCCCTTTAATCCGCTTTTCTAGTTCTTGTAGCACATCATCTGTTACCAGGTCAGTTTTATTGAGCAAAATTACATCTGCAAATGCAATTTGCTCCTGCGCTTCACTACTTTCCCAATGCGACCAAATGTGTTTAGCATCAACTACCGTCACCACTGCATCTAGAGCCAATTGACCCTGCATATCTTCATCCACAAAGAAAGTTTGAATTACTGGTGCGGGGTCAGCAAGTCCTGTTGTTTCAATTACCAAATGGTCAAATTTATCCCGCCGCCGCATCAAATTGCCAATAATCCGAATCAAATCACCCCGGACTGTGCAGCAAATGCAGCCATTATTCATCTCAAATATTTCTTCGTCTGCATCAATAACCAGTTGGTTATCGATCCCCACTTCTCCAAACTCATTGACAATCACAGCTACCTTTAAGCCATGTTCGTGAGTCAAGATGCGATTGAGTAAGGTTGTTTTCCCTGCTCCCAGATAGCCAGTAAGAACGGTTACAGGCACTACATCCATTTTCTCGTTAGCAACCATACTACGAATACCTCTTTATTTATAGAATGATAATCACTCTCAAACTATCATAGAAAACTTTAGCCACATCTGAACTAAAAACACCAAAAAGTATCATCTTTTGGTGTCTTTGTGGTTAAAAAAGCTAAGTATTTCTGCTAATTGCTTTCTAATTAAAACTTCACGGCTTTCTTTAGCTTATTTTTCCGTAAAAATGCTATTAGAGTAAACGCGCCAACTCCAAGAAAAGCTGACGGTTCCGGCACTGGGGTTACTTGAAAATCTAGATTGAAAGTGCCAGAATCACGAAAACTACTTTCGTTAGTATTACCAAGATTCAGAAGCCGGAAAGTTGCCCAGTAAGTTCCAGCAGGTGCAGAAGTCTCTGTCCAAAAAGTGGGTGTGAATGATATATCATCGCCACTGCCTATAGTGTAAGTCTCGCCGACTTGTGTCAAGATGTTCAAACCTTGCTCGTCAGCAATGTTTAGTCCATCTGTAATTGACACCAATTCAAGAGCAGGCGTAGCATTTGCTAGCGAATTGCTCCAGCGACCATTTGAGCTATTGAACAAGTACTGCGCTCCGGGATCTTCGTTGGTTTGGAGAGACGAAACAGCTTCTATCGTCAAATTGCTGTATTCTTCTTCTGTCGATGTGCTGACAAACTTGTCAGCGTAGATTCCTGTGCCTAGCTGGAGAGTAAGAGGTGGTAATCCTGTGTAAGTTTCTGGAATTCGGTTATTAATATTTGTCGAATTAATCGTGGGATTATCCACCGCACCGGAGTAGCTGTAAGCACCAATGCCATGAAAATGGTTGGTTGTCGGATCTTCCTCAACGTGCGAGTACAGGAAAGTCAGACGATCGTAGTTGGGGTTCTCTAACCCTGCATAGTCACCACTTTGCAGCACATCAAAACCATCTATCCCAATGTAAAAGTGTTCGTAGTCGTGGTCGTGGTCATGGGTGTGAGTAGGTTGGCTCTGAGCTATAGCAACTTGGTTAGAAGCAATAGAAGCAATTAGAGCTATTGGTGCAATCAGCATCAAACTGGCATTCGGAGAAATTGGTAAACGCATTATTTAGTCTCCATTGGCTACTTAAACCAGCAGATTTATAAGTTTTATGGCAAGCAAAAATTTATTCGAGCCTAAACAAGTAAATTGTTGCTTGCTTCAATAATGATTATCATTATCATTCTATAGCTGTCAAGCCTTAGCTGAGTGAGAATGCGATCGCGCCCAATCAAAACAGCTTTTGAGTTTCGCTAAGGTTGTAAAAAGGGTAAAATCGCCTCTGCTAGAGCGGCTGAATACTCTTCATGCAGTCCCAAAGAGCCAGGAAGTATCTGCGCCTGTACACCTGGCAAGGTGGTTAAGGCATCCATTTCGGCTCGTGATTTGGGCGGGGTTTGCGCGCCAATTACAACCAGCACTGGTACAGACAGAGGCTGAAACAAAGCAAGAAAATTATCTCGATTTTGAACAGGATCGAGGGAACCCGTGACAAAAGCTGCGGGAGCAAACCTTGCACCTGGTTGTTGCGTAATTTGCCGCTTGCTATCAACAAATTCGGGCGTAACTTTTGCCGGATTGCCATAGACATGGCGACGGTACATCAAACCCAAAAAAGATGGTGTAGTGTTCAGTTTGTACAAGCTTTGACCGAGAATGGGCGATCGTACGACTTGTTTGAGAAGTCCATACCATTCTCTATGTTCGCCCATCGCCGCCACCAAGGGACCGCACCAGGTAGGAGCCGCTAAAACTACCCGCGACCAAATAGGAGGCTGTTGCCCTGCTAAGCGCATCACATAACCCGCCGCATGACCAGCAGCGATCGCGACAACCGGGGCATAAAAGACCGTTTTGACAAAATCTTGCAGAAATTGCTGATATAGTGCAGGTTTATAGTCTAGTTTTAGACGGGATGACTGACCAAATCCTGGCCAGTCAACGGCAACAACTTGAAATTTTTGGGCTAATAACTCCGCCAATCCTCGCATTTCAGAGCGTGTAGAAACGGTGCTAAAGGCTGGTAAGAGTAATACTGGCGCTCCTGCGCCCAAGGTTTCGTAAACAATTTTTAACTGCTGTCCTGCCCAAATCAGTGATATTCCGCAATTGTGCCACCAATTCCAGCAGTAGTAGAAGCAGAAATTACAGAGGCTGACATAAGACTATATTCCTATTTTCAACTTAAATTAGGCAGTTGGTTAGTTGCTCTTGAATTTGAGCAGCATTCAAGTTGCGCCCAATAAATACTAATTGATTGCTGCGTTGTTGTTGCCATTGATCTGTTTGTAACTCAATTCGTTTACCACTGAGTTGAAAGATATGGCGTAAGCTACTTTCTTTGAACCAGATAATGCCCTTAGCCCGAAAAATATTTTCATCTAGGTCTTCCAAAAATTTTTGGAACTTGACTAAACTAAAAGGGTGATCGCTCTGGAAAGAAACCGACATAAAACCATCATTAGCTAGGTGATCGGAATGATGATGATGTTCATCATGATCGTGATGGTGGCTCGATTCTTTAGCAGATGCAAATAATTCTGGCTGCGAGAACCCAACATCGAGTATAAGCGGCAGAGGTACTTTGCCATACTGAGAGCGTAGTATTCTTGCCCCGGCTTTAACATCACGAATAAAATCCTCTAGTTCGTTAACTCTCTTTTCTGGAACTAAATCAGTTTTATTCAGTAAGATAATGTCCCCATAAGAAATCTGGTTAAGGGCTGCATCACTTTGAAAGTGATCTTCAGTAAAGGTTTCAGCATCTACCAAAGTCAAGATTGCATCAAGTCTGGTTAGATCCTGCAATTCTGCACCAAGAAATGTCAAAGCAATCGGTAATGGATCGGCGATGCCTGTGGTTTCTACAATTAAATAGTCAATGCGATCGTTACGTTCCAGCACACTATATACTGCATCCAATAAACCGTCGTTAATTGTGCAACAGATACAGCCATTCGTCAGTTCCATCATATTTTCATCAACAGACACCAATAGCTGACTATCGATATTGATATCACCAAACTCATTTACTAAGACAGCAACTTTTAAATCCTGGCAGTTTTGTAGAATATAGTTGAGCAACGTAGTTTTACCGCTACCCAAAAAGCCTGTAATGATTGTGACGGGCATTCCCTGTTTGGGAATATCTAAGATCAAGTTTGGTTTCAATGCTGTGAGACTATTCATGGCTCTTTATTTATTTAAAGCTTGATTGTGTCTAGAAAGTTGCTATTGCTTCGTGAATCTGCAAAAATTCACACTTGATTTTATCACTCAAAATTGCAGTAGCTGTCTCGCTTGTATGAATTTCCAACTGAGCATTTGGCAGGGCTTCAAACAAAAGACGTTGTTGGGGAAAAACAACACGCTCAAAATACCAATTGGCAATATTTGTAATCCGGACAATCTGAATAAATTTAGTGGTATTAATATAACCACAAATTATGCGGTGGTTGTATTTAGAAGGTAATAAATCAAGTATTTGAGTCATTATTATTGCTGTAATATTGTTCTCCAAGTCTAATGACTACGGCTGCACTTTTAAGTGGTGGTAAGTCGCCAAACATTCAGTTAGTTTTGTTCGTTAAGTTGGTGAAAAAGAGCAGGATTTGCAGACTAATAAAGTGTGTTTAGTCCTAGCGATCGCATTAGTTATGCTGGATTATATTTGATGAGCAACCTTTATTCAGATTGGGTAAGGTTATAGATATCTATATATTCAATCTCGGTAATTGGCTTGTGAATTTTGTACTGTTGAGCCGGATTGAGCATTACAGCAATCACTGTCTCAACTGGTGGACACTCTGGCTCAGTACAACTTAATTGACTCAGAGAAATATAAACTTCCTTATCAATTAACAGAGTTTCATAAAGCCAATTTTTAATTTGCCTAATTCGTTCTATATCTGCTTTAGAAGTTCTGCTTGCAAACAAATTCATATTCTTGTTTTTTTTGTGATTTTAACCGTTAGTACTGCTGTAGCAATCCTTCGAGGTTATAGCTTTCATTCCCAGGGAAACTGCTCGACGTAGGCGACGGGCGCGATGCAGTACGAGTGTGCGAGATGTGGATTTTGCCGATGTCATAGTAACGCGGTGACAATCGTCCCGTATTTTGTGATAATGATAATCATTACTATACAACTAAATCAATTCATCAGCAGAGCTTAGAAATAATTCCATGAAAACTCAACTCAAAAGCAGTCAAGAACAGATATTGATGCTACTAAAGCAGCTAAATCATGCTGTCTCTGCCCAAGGGATTTATATTGAGTTACGAAATCAAAAGCAAAGCTTAGGGTTGGCAACGATTTACCGCATTTTGAAAACTCTGAAACTTCAGGGGAGGATTAGATCGCGCAGTTTAAGAAGTGGCGAATATCTTTACAGCCTAATCGAGCAAGACAAGCACTACCTAAATTGTTTACAATGCGGTCAGTCGGCACCGCTTGAGGAATGTCCAATTCATGAACTAGAGGCACAGCTACATTTCTCTGGGCGGTTTGAAATTTATTATCATACTCTGGAATTTTTTGGTTTGTGTTCTTCATGCCAGCATCAGTCTGAAGTGTGAAATCAAGTCTTATTTATTAGTCCAAGACGATGAAGCTGACTGGGATTGTGGTTGAAATCCCTTGCCTGTGCCGTAACGAACAGTTCTAAAGTCAACTTGATTTGTAAAGGGATTGTAGAGAGTATAGGTAGCCACAAGTGGCGATCGCCCAACGTTACCCACGCCAATAATTTGCAAAGGTGTAGTAGTTGCTGTTTGCGGTAGGGATTGACTATCAAGGGTTGTTACTTGCTCAGTGACTTCCAGAGCGGTAATTTGGTAAAGAAAAGTTTGACCCGATCGCCCACAAAATAAATTGTTTGCCTGTATTCGTTGAGTGCGATCGCACATTACCAAGGGTGGTGTCTCAGGTGTCAACTCTTCATCAACTGCTACCGTACTGCCATGAATTAGCAGAGAATCGAATTCAAAAAAACCAAAATCCAAGTTCCTAATCCACTCCACTGTAGTTCTAGAAACAGAATCCCAGAGTAACTTAACGGCATTCGCTCCATATTTCCTAATCAAATCAACAGGTTCGCTAGTTGCACCTAAGCTATGCAAAATCAAACATTGTTCTTCCCACCAACCTTTACAAATCATTGGTTTGATTTCGTTTCGGCGTGGGGATCGCAGTCTTTGCACTAATTTTTCGCTGTCTGGGGTTAGCCCCACCACATCGCCGAGGATGTAGATTTCTTCTACCAAATTTCGCTGGCGTTTGATATCTGCAAGCACAACTTCATAAGCTGTCAGATTGCCTTGAATTCCACTTAAAATTGCCCAAGTCATAAAAATTTCAATTGTTTAAGGTGTTGCACATTCAGAGAATATTAGAAGGTAGAGACGCGATCCTACTATTGCTTCCATAAAACCATTACATTTCTGAAAGCTAAAATCAGCGGGCGCAAACGTGAGTAGGATCTTCAGCGCGTTCGGCGTATTCTAATCCTTTGGCTAAACGCCACGCAAATATTGGCGGCAATGCTTTTTCAATAATGGCGGCGCAAGTTTTTTGATAGTCGTAGGGTACTTCTCGCAGGGTGACTTGCCCAGTATCGGTGTTGTAAATGACGTAAGTAGCATTTGGTCTACCGTGGCGTGGTTCTCCTACACTCCCAACGTTGACAATTCGTTTGAGAGGTGAGGTGAAAGTTTTTTCAGATACGCTGCAATCGGTACTGCTTACTTTAACTTGAATCTTGGTACTATCTAGGGTGCGGACGTAAGGAACATGAGTATGTCCGCAAAATAACACATCTGCATTGCTGCTAATTACTCGTTCTAATGCGGTGAAGGCGTTGATTTCTGGCAGCAAATACTCGTGATTACTGTCAGGACTACCGTGAACAAAACACAAGTTATCTTGGCGTAAGATCAAAGGAAGTTGCGCAAGATATGCTCGTGTTTCTGGGTTAACTTGCTCATTTGTCCATTTATGAGCAACTTCGCTGCGCCTTTCGGCTAATAGCGAGGGATGATGGCATTCACAGGCGTTAACTCCTTCGACTATATCTTCATCCCAACATCCTTGACAGGTGGGAATGTCTAGGGAGCGAATTTGTTTTACAACGGCATTTGGATCAGGACCATAACCGACTAAATCACCTAAACAAAAGATATTTTCAGCTTTTTGTTGGTCGATATCTAGTAATACAGCTTCCATTGCTTCAGAGTTGCCATGAATGCAAGAGATTACAGCGATTTTCATAGATTGGCTTCTTCTAATTCTTGTTTAATTTGTTGTTGATAGTGTCGGATTGCCGCTTCAGATAAGCAGCAATCTTTCAAAGTCTGAGCGATCGCACTTTCATCTAAGTTTTCACCCACAACTTCAACGCCACTAAAGCGCTGGGGTTGTCCTTCTAAATGGCGAGACACGTTTAATTGTTCAAAATTGCTTTGTGCTAATCCATCTACAAAATCTGCGTAGAGAAGTCGCCCATCGGCAACATCAAAAATTCCCTTGGCTCTTTTTACAGCACCATAAGCACCTTGCGTCAGTTCGTACCAAAAAACCTCCAGGCTATCAGTATCAATAACTTGACCCGTCAACTGCGATCGCCACATCACAGGTGCAGTGAATGCCACAAAACTCGGTACTCCTACCACCAACTGATCTGCCCATTGATGCCACTGTGAATCTTTAGGAACTGGTGGTACGATTGCCACACAATGATAGGAAAGAGGATCTAACAGTTCTCCTATCGCTACTAAATCTAGGTGAAAACCTAGTTCAATATAGGCAGGTATTTCATCGTTGAGTGCCAACAGTTGAAACTGGTGACTATCAAAAAGGATTTTGACTTCTGGTACTTCAATTGCCAAGCGTGTTTGGTCAATGGGTATATTCGTTGCTGGACTAAAATACAGCCCCAGCTTGGGGGACTGCGCTATTTGCTGTCGAATCCAGGTAGTTTTTCCTACTCCTGGAGGACCAGCTACAACAGTGATAACTGAGCGAGTCATATTATGATAATGATAATCATTTTTAAGATAGTATAACTTAGTATGTCAGTCCTATCAGTATCCATCCCCAATCAAACTGACATTGCAATTATTGGCGCGGGACCCCATGCTCTGACTTTAGTAACGCACCTGTTAAAGAAGCGCTCCTCGGCGAATCTCCTAGTATTTGAAGAAAGTGGTACTTGGCTGCATCAATGGCAGCACCAATTTGCGGCGTTAGAGATTCCCCATTTGCGATCGCCCGCAGTTCACCATCCCGATCCAAACCCCTACGCCTTGAGAAAATTTGCCGAGTTGCGTCCCAATGAGTTATTCCCGCCTTACGATCTACCTGGAACTGGGCTATTTCAAGAGTTTTGCAATGATGTGATTCGCCGTTTTGAATTGCAGGAGCGAGTTGTCAAAGCAAAGGTGGTTCGGATTGAGCCATTATTTGATAAATTCCGTCGCCGTTTTCGCCTTTGGTTACTATCAGGGCAGTCAGTAATTGCCCGACGAGTTGTTTTTGCTGGTGGTAGTAGCATCCCTCAACTACCTGATTGGGTGAGTCAAATCGAGTGTAATTATCCCCAAGAGCGACTTCTGCATTCCCAGCAAGTTGACTTACGAGGTTTGCATTTAGCTGGAGAACGAGTATTGATCGTTGGAGGTGGTCTAACTAGCGGACATTTAGTGGTAGGTGCGACCAATTGTGGAGCTAAAGTTCAGTTGATAGTCAGAAGACAACTGCAAGAAAAACTGTTTGATGCCGAACCTGGTTGGCTAGGTCCGAAGTATCTCAAAGGCTTTTGGGCGCAAAGTGACTGGGAGAAAAGGTGGGAGTTAATTCAACAAGCCCGCGATGGAGGTTCTATGACCCCAGCAATGATGACTCAATTGCGCCGTTTGATGCAGAGTAACCAACTGAATATTTATCAACAGTGTCAAGTAGTTAAGGCTATTTGGCAAGCCAATAGTTGGCGGGTTTACTGCAATGATGGAACTGAGTATGAGTGCGATCGCATTTGGCTAGCCACTGGCACAAGGTTGAATATCATGGAACAACCTTTACTCAAAGAAATTTTAGATGCCTATCCCCTATCGGTAGTAAATGGTTTACCAGTATTAGATGCGTATTTGCGCTGGCGGGGTTGCGAGTTGTTTGTGATGGGTGGCTTAGCTGGATTACAGGTAGGACCCGTAGCACGAAACTTATCAGGGGCAAGGATGGCGGGCGAACAAATTGTACCAGCTTTAACGAAATCCAGTATTGCTCTCTCCCAAATTAAAAGTGCCTGAGATTAATCTGGTTGTTAGTTGGTAGTAAGGGTTGATGAAACGCAATTGGCAAATCGTTCTCGATTCAACCGCTCGTCCAATTAAGCTAAAGTTGACCCCTGGCTTCTTGTTTGGGAACGTTCAATCGGGCTTTCTGTTATATCTACAACAACTATCTCCGTCTAGCGAGCGGTTTCTAGTAGTTTCTTCTTGCCTAACAAGCCAAGCACGCCGATAGCAAATAAATAATTTTCCACTTGATAGCTAAGTTGCAAAACTTAGCTATCAAAGGACTTCTCATGTCAGCGTCGCTTGAGATGGGGCAGTTAGAGCTATGTCTGGAATTGCTCGGCAATGATTTGAAGAATTAGATATATAACGTTATTTGCATATTTTGATTGTCTCCAAGGCTGAGAGCTTGTTAATGGTTGATGTGAAAGGTTTAAACCTAAAAATTAGGACATTTAGGTTTAAATTACTAAGTTTTTCTCCCCAAAACCCGCAACTACCTTGACAGATTGAAGCTATTTGCAGAATCATCAGAGGACACATCCGATTCTCCATTTGAGGAAGCTATGAACGCAGTTGCTATTGTTCTAGTTGAGGTGCTGATTGTAATAGGACTTTCGCGGCTAGTGGGGCTAGGATGTCGAGCAATCAAGCAGCCGTTAGTAATTGGTGAAATTATTGCGGGGATTATGCTAGGTCCCTCTTTATTGGGCTTAGTTGCTCCTAATTTAGCTACAACTTTATTTCCTTCAGAAGCAATTCCTTATCTATTTGTCCTATCTCAAATTGGGCTAATATTTTTTATGTTTCTGATTGGGCTGGAGCTAAATCCCAAATACCTAAGCGGTCAGCTTGAAATAGCAATTTTAGTATCCCACGTCAGTATTTTAGCCCCTTTTTCCCTCGGAACTTTGCTGGCGGTATTACTGTATCCTCAGCTTTCTAATGGCAGTGTATCGTTTACTGTCTTTGCCTTGTTTTTGGGGGCGGCGATGTCAATTACGGCTTTTCCGGTACTGGCAAGGATTATTACCGAAAACAACTTACAAGGTACGCGCCTAGGAACTTTGGCATTGACTTGCGCGGCAGTAGATGATGTAACTGCGTGGTGCGTACTCGCCTTAGCAATCGCTGTAGCGCGGACGGGGACAATTAATGGAGCCATCCCCACAATCATCTATTCGTTGATTTATATTGGCTTGATGGTCACGGCAGGGCGTTGGTTTTTAAAGCGCGTTGCTAGGTATTACCAGCGTGTGGGTCAGCTTAATCAGTTACTTTTAGCAGGGATTTATGCAGGCGTAGTTGCGAGTGCGCTAATTACCGATCTAATTGGCATTCACTTTATCTTTGGAGCATTTTTGTTAGGCGCAGTTATGCCTAAAGATGAAGGCTTAGTAAGAGAAATAGCGGAAAAAACTGAAGACTTTGTATTAATTTTTCTGTTGCCGATATTTTTTGCCTATAGTGGTTTGCGGACGCAAATCGGTTTGCTCAATCGTCCCCAGTTGTGGCTGCTTTGCGCGGCAGTAGTAGCTGTCGCAATTAGTGGCAAGTATTTTGGTACTTATATCTCGGCGCGAGTAAGCGGAATTGACAAGCGCGAAGCTTCAGCCCTTGGGTGGTTGATGAATACACGCGGGTTGACCGAACTTATCGTCCTAAATATTGGCTTGAGCTTGGGTGTGATATCGCCGATTTTATTTACGATGTTGGTAATTATGGCGCTAGTTACTACATTTATGACCTCGCCTTTATTAGAGTGGACTTATCCCAAACGACTAATTAAATTAGATACAATCGAGCCAGAAACTGAAGTAGGAGAAGGGCTACAAGTAGAAGTTGCTTATCGCGTTCTCGTCCCTGTAGCTAATGTAGATACCCAAAAACGCCTAATTCAATTAGCCACAGCGATCGCACTCAATAGTTCCCAAAGCGCTGTAGTTCATCCCCTGAGCCTAGTGGAACTTGAAGAAGATTATGCTTTTCAAAGTATGCCCGCCGAAGCAGACAGGTTGATGACTATACGCCGTCAGCAGCTAGACCAACTGGTAGCAACTTTAGAACCAGAATCTATACGATTTCTTGTGCAGCCCATAGTCCGCGTTACTAATGATGTCGCCCGCTCCACCGCAGAAATTGCTAATCAACATAAAATGGATTTGATGCTAGTAGGTTGGCATCGTCCAGCTTTTAGTACCAATCGTTTAGGCGGACGTGTTGGTCAAATTCTGAGCATGGTTCCGGTGGATGTGGGCGTTTATATCGATCGCGGACAAGAAGCTACAGAAAAATTATTGGTAGCTTATTCAGGCAATATTCACGACGATTTGGCGCTAGAACTTGCGCTGCGAATGCTCGTTAGTTCCGAAAACCGGACATTATCAATTTTGCGGGTAGTGCAGTCAGGGCAAACTAATAGCGAATTGAGCTACGAATTGAGCGCTGTAATGCAGAACTTGACTCGTAAAGTACGCGATCGCATTGATATTCAAGTCCAACAAGCTGCCGAACCTATCCAAATAGCCGTGGAAGCCTCTGCCCACGTCGATTTGACCATTGCCGGAACTAGCCGCGCTTGGGGAATTGAACGGCAAACCTTGGGGCGATATACCGACGAATTAGCGATTCAATGCAAATCTTCGTTACTTATAACTCGTCGTTACAGCCAAGTTACATCTCATCTAGCTTCAGTAGTTGCGCCCAGCAGTGGTAAAGATAAATCGGGAGTTTGATGATGGGTAATCACTTTAATATTAAATCTTTGACCTTCTACGCTGTAGCGATTGGTTCGGTACTGCTATTATTCAATGTCGTTACAACTTATGGAGAAAACAACCTCAAAGCATCAAAAACGATTGGCGGTAGCTATCGGCTCTCCTTGACCAATAAATTGCCTGGTTGTCCTCAAATAGCGCCTCTAATCTTGCAACTAGACCAGTCGGGTACTTATATAAATGCAGCAGTATTAAAGCCAGCAGCAAAAAACGTGCAAAATTCAATATCCGCCGCAGAAAAACCAACGCTGACAGGTTTATTCAAAGAGCAACAGCTAACTCTAACGGGTAAAGTTGCTAAATCTGTTTTGTGCGGATTTCCCCAAGAATCAGGAGAAAGTGCGATCGCAATTACCAGTCGAATTGATGGCGAAAATTTAGCAGGGGAAATTGCGGTTAATGGTGAATCGGCAAAAACCCCCTTTACTACTCAAAAAGAAGCATCACCAAACCCAGCCAAATCATCGTCGCCTAGCCACTAGAATTGTTCGGTATTGGTGGGCGCGTTAACTGCTCCTGGTTGATTGATAAAGAAGTTCTGCGCGTCTTCGCTTTGATAAATACAGCTAATGGCGGGAGAACTACCCAAATCCCCCGTATAACCAAAAGTATTTAACTTTTGCCGACAATCGCGCATCTGATCTCCCGTTACCAAGTTACGTCGCTCTAAAACTGCCCAGTTAGCTTGGCGCAGTACGCAACCGGGGCGCATAGTCGGTTGGGACACATAAACTTTAAAAGGTTTTAGGGTGACAAAGAAACGCGCATCCATCACCATCGCACTAGCACCGTAATTGATACATACCTCAGGGTTGGGAGCCGCTTGATCGATCTGGATACTAGAACTAACATTATTTGGTGTGGCTCCAGTATCAGAGGTAAAAACTGTACCAATGCCGATTCCCAAAATTAATACCGCAGCCAAAATTGCAATAGTGGTGTAGTTAAAGTTTGCAGGTAGAAATGCGAAAGGTTTTTTGTCTGTCACCGTAGCCTTACCAGATTTACGTCTCATCTTTACTTAATCAATTTCATCTAGTTTTATGGAGAAGGTTTAAGGACTCTCCTTTTTTAGTATGACTTTATTATTACGTGATGTAGTGGCAGCAATGGCTATTATGTAGTCAAGTAAACTATTCCCTAAAATAAATGCGATCGCCTTCTCCAAACAAAACTACCAATTCTTCCCAATGGCGAACGCTGCTTGCTGATAGTCTGACTATATTTTGGGGCGATTGGTTAGACTTGCGCGTCCGAATTACTCAAGTTGCAGCTTCAGGGTTAATTTCTCCCCTGATCTACATTTTGGCTTTTGGTTTGGGTTTGGGTAGTTCTTTGCCCAAACCTGCGGTGGGGGATAGCTATTTAGAATTTATTTTGCCGGGAATGGTGGCGTTGTCTTCGATGACAATTAGTTTTGGCGGGACAACATTCTCGATTTGTGGCGATCGCTTATTTACTAAAAGTTTTGAAGAATTGCTTTTAGTCCCCATTCATCCACTAGCTTTGCAAGTAGGCAAAATGCTGGCAGGAATTGTGAGAGGCTTAATGACATCGGGTTCCGTAATTTTAGTGGCGGTACTATTTACAGGCAAAGTCTGGAGCTTTGTTAACCCGTTATTTTTACTGATATTGGTGCTAAATTGCGCAGTATTTTCAGCTTTAGGGGTAATAGTGGGGTTGAACGTGCAATCCCTTGAAAGTGTGGGTTTGTACAACAACTTTGTGATTGTCCCGATGTCGTTTTTGGGGGCAACATTTTTCGATCCGGCAACTCTACCTGTGGCTTTAAAAGCCATAGTGTATTTATTGCCGCTAACTTATACAGCAATTGGACTGCGGGCGGCGGCTTACTTACCCGTGTCTCAGTTTCCCTGGTATAGCATCCCTATCTTGCTAGTAAGTGCGATCGCGCTTTCGGTTTTAGGCGCACGTCAGTTTGCAAGTCAACAAGACTAATTATTTATACTTCTGGTTCGATTCCCAAAGCTCTTAATTGCGCGGCTAGTTTTTCCGCTTTTTGAGATTCAGCATTTGCTCTTTGTGCTTCAGCATTTGCCCGTTCTGTCTCTATTTCTGCCCGTTCTCCACCAGTTAATAATAAATTGCCTTGAGCATCCCACCACCGCAGCCAAGGTAATTCGGTGTTGTAATAACGCCCTTGCCAGATACCTAATTCTACTCCTAGCTGCGGGATAAAGTAATGTCCGCGATCGTTTGCTGCTAAGGGTTGGTAGGAATTTTCTACTAAATGATAAACTTCTACCGCAGCTTTTTCGGCTTCATAAATGCCATAAAATGGCACTCTAATTCCTTGCTCGTATACCCAAAACTTGCCAGTTACTGGCGTGTGATCGCGTTCTGCTGCACCATTACCACTGACAAACTCTAAAACAATCAATGGTGCAACATACTCCTGCCACAATACATAAGAACGCCGCAATTTACCGTTAAGCGTTGGGGGTACATGAGGTACATAAAACCAGTCTGGGGCTTCTGCACCTCTTTCTAATGGTTCAGTCAAGCGCCAATAGATCCCGCTATCTTGACCGATACAATATTGATTGTCAGGATGAATTTGTTGCAATATTGGCTCAATCGAATCTGTCAGCAATACACTTTGAGGATGTTCTTGAAAGTTCTTCACAAATGTACCGTCAGATTCTGGTAGTTGCGTATGGTCAGGTAAAGTAATTGGCGGTTGGATGATTCCTGTCACGATTCGCATCCTCAGATAGTGAGTGTAAGTTTATTTTAGCGGGGCGATCGCATTACAAAGAGCGATCGCCCAATCCTACCCTACAAAGTACCGAAGCCTTTTTTCTTCTTTTCCTTCTTCTTCTTTTTGCCACCAGGATCGTTGTAGCCGCGCCAACCTTGTTGCGCCGGACGATTGCCCACTGCGGCGGGGTTTCCCATTCCGCCAAACATTCCTGGCATTCCAGGAAAGCCGCCTTGAGTCATTTGCTGCATCATTGCCCGCATTTTTTGAAAATCGCTGACCAATTTAGCTACATCGCTTTCTTTGTAACCTGACCCGCCAGCAATTCGCCGCCGCCGACTAGGTGAACTAGCCAAGATATCCGGGTCTTTGCGCTCCTTGTTTGTCATTGATTTAATCATGGCTTCGCAGCGTTTTAGCTGGGTTTCGCCCTGCTTTAACTGGTCGGAATTAAGCTTATTCATACCGGGAATCATTTTCATAATGCCCCCCAGCGAACCCATATTTTTCAACAACCGCATTTGCTTGAGAAAGTCGGTAAAGTCGAACTTTGCCGCTAAAATTTTCTCCTGCATTTGCTCCGCATCAGCAAGATCGATTTCTTCCTGGGCTTTTTCTACCAGGGTTAGCACATCTCCCATGCCCAAAATTCGCGAAGCCATGCGATCGGGATAAAATGGTTGCAGCGCTTCTACTTTCTCCCCTACCCCCACAAATTTAATCGGCTGACCGGAGATTTGCCGCACCGAAAGCGCCGCCCCACCTCGACTATCGCCGTCTAATTTGGTTAAAATTGCCCCAGTAATCCCGATTTGCTCGTGAAAGGTGCGCGTCAGATTTGCCGCTTCTTGTCCCGTCATCGCATCGACGACCAGCAACGTTTCTTGGGGTTGCACGGCTGCTTTAATCCGCGCTAATTCTCCCATCATATCTACGTCAATTTGCAAGCGCCCCGCCGTATCGATGATTACGGTGTCAACCCCTTGAGCTAAGGCTGCTTCTACACCGCGTTTGGCAATTTCTACGGGGTCAGCGTCGCTACCCATCTCAAAAACAGGTATTTGAATTTGCTTACCCAAAGTTACCAATTGGTCGATAGCGGCGGGGCGGTAGATATCTGTTGCTACTAATAAACAGCTACGATTAATTTTTTTTAGGTGGAGCGCCAACTTTGCGGTAGCGGTAGTTTTTCCTGTTCCTTGCAACCCAGCCATTAATACAATTGTTTGAGCTGTATCGGCTTGTGCTAATGGAACGTTGGTTTCTCCCATTACTTCCAGCAGTTCGTCGTAGACAATTTTAATAAACTGCTGATCGGGTCTAACCCCCGATACAACTTCTGCTCCCTGGGCTTTGGTTTCTACCCCAGCAATAAAATCTTTTACTACTTGCAAATTAACGTCTGCTTCCAAGAGAGCGCGGCGAACTTCCTTCAGCGCCTCTTGAATATTTGCGGAGGTAATTTTGTCTTGACCTCGTAACTTTTTCCAAGCAGATTCTAAACGGTCAGCTAGTGCATCAAACATGGTTCGTCTAATACTTTTATTAATAGGTATTCGGCGGACACCAAACTTTTGCCCGCTATATATAAGGTTAAATCCTTTGTTTATCTAATTGCTGGCTTCTCCAGGATTCTCAGCTTATTGTAAAGTTTTATTAAATTTTACGTTTTGTAGTTTATGCTACAGAATTTATTTGTTATAGTAAATAGATAAGCAAAAAGTTAAAAAACTTCCCTAGAACAAAGGAACCCAATTATGTCTACTCAAGAACAAGCTCGTGCTTTGATGATGCGTCACCACCACATTGTTAAGAATCGTCAGCAATCAATGCTCAATCGCACCGCCGCCGAAGTAGGTCTTGATGGTCTTGAAAACTCTATTGATGATCGCAATTATTCTAACCGCAACAATAGCGATCGCCCTGGTACAGCCCTAAATTAGACTTAGCCTATTAGTAGGCTGCTAGATGTCAGCAACAAAAATTTATCTGAAATACCAAACTAAAAAAGCTTGTCGTTATCAACCATCTTTAACGACAAGCTTTTGAAGTAAAAAGAAAATCTAATTTAGCTGTGAATAGGAACATGACTCTGCTTGCTATTCAGGCTTTATTTTTATCCTAATTATAATATTTGTTGATTGCTTATTTGGTTTAAAAGAGCAATTTTTTTATTTATTACACAAGTTGTAAGCTAGTTTTTTTGTGCCACAATACATACTTTCCCAGCAAACCCAGGCAGTAGGTTTGCTATCAACCTAGATGCAACAGAGTTTCCTTGCTTTTGAAACACAAGAATTTTACAGTTTTTGGACTCTAAAAAGCGGCGAATTTCCTTAGCATTTGTCCAGTAAACTGCGTCTGCATCGTAGCCAACAATTCCACGTAAAATAGGCTGACGCATTTCAAAAGCGTTTCCACCCAGTTCTGCACGTAAAGATCGCCAGATATTAATTCCTACCAAAGCGGATGCTTCGGCAAAACTGGTAATGCCCAAATAGGGAGTACGTTTTTTCAGCAAATCTCTGATAATTCCTACTGGCACGAGCGGCGAAGTTAGATTAGGAGCCATCAAGATAATAGTTCCTCCCGGCTTGACAACACGGACTATTTCAGAGAGAAAGTTGCGCGGGTTTTCTACGTGTTCAATCACATTCATTGTCCCAACAGCAGAGTAGGTATCGCTAGGAATATCTACAGCATTTTGAAAATCTACAACGCAAAATTTATCTTTTGTAGCAGGTAAGAATTTCTCAGAAACATCAGTTCCCATCGCATCGAATCCAGCCTGTCTTAACAACAGCGTGCTAGTACCAACTCCACAGCCGATATCAATTACAGGACTATCAGGGTTGGCAAACTGTTTAAATAAATTGATATACGGTAGAAAGACATTTACATTTTGGCTCCGCAGCATCTCTGCATAAGAGTCTGAGGTTCTGTAATACTCCGGCATATTGGTCATATAACGAAACCTAATTTACTAATTGGGAAACTAGGTCAAAGTATATACATTGTTTTGGCACAAAATATCATATGTATATATTATTTTCGCTCTCAGGATAAACCTCTTGCATGAATCAATTTTTGGTAGGAGTCTCTAACAATTTGACTACCTAATTTGTTATTCACACAGGATATATAATTTATACTTTAAACTGTCTATCAGTTAGTGAGAAATGAGCCAGGGTCAAGCCTCAGCTTCTGACATACCCGTGTAACAAATCAAGTTTATTTTTACAAAAAAAAAGGAGAAGAATTTTGTTCTCCTCCTTTTTTATTTGTCAGCTTACGTAAGAAATTTTGGTAATGCTTTTACTCATGCTTTATTACGTACTGAGGCAAAAGCATAGTCCACAAATTATTGGGCAAGCCAATCTATATGTCGCCCTCTAGTTAGAGTGTGCTTCTACAGGAATTTTGTTTGCATTAGGCTTGCTACCATCAGATGCTAGACTCTCGCCTTCAATGAACGAACGTAGCATCCAAGCCATTTCTTCATGTTGTTCCATCAAACCAGTGAGGAAGTCTGCTGTACCTTCATCGCCAAATTTTTCGGAAGATTGCTCCACGTGTTCGCGGAGGTTGCGGATAATTTCTTCGTGGTCGTCTACTAGCTGCGATACCATCTCTGTAGCTAGAGGAATATTGTCTGATTGCTCTTTGATCGAGGCGTACTCAAGAAATCCTTGGGCTGTTCCTACAGGGAAAAAGCCTAAAGTACGGACGCGCTCAGCTAGAGCATCTATATTGACTGTTAGGGCTTGGTAGTGTTCTTCCCACAGTTGGTGCAAAGAACGGAATTGAGGACCGACTACATCCCAATGGAATTTTTTAGTTTTAATTAATACTAAATAAGCGTTGGCTAAGTCGCTATTTAATAATTCGCTTACACCAGATCTTTGTTCTTCAGATAAACCGATGTTAATTTTACGCATGATTTGTTTTACATTTTGCTTCAATACTTAGTGGAACAAATCTATACATAAAAGAACATCAGCCAAAGGGCTGATCGTATCATTTAGTGAGGCTGACTTTGGCGCGGTATAGCAATTTGTCGCCTTGGATATAACCAACATAGCGAATGATAACTAAGTCTCCTATTTGAGCATTTCCTTCTAAAAGCTGGTGCAGTTGCGGGTTATAAGGTAGTGTTTCCCCAACTGGGGCGATTTGTTCTACTCCCCATTGTTGCAATAACTGCTGTAACGGGCGCATTAACGGTAGTAGTTTTGTGGCGCTGATTTCGGGGTTTTCTTGGGCTTTGCGTGCGAAGGTAGGCAATTGGAGTAAACAAGATTCCAAAACTTGCAAGCTTGATAGTTGAAACTCTTGAAGCAACGTTTGTCTCTGTTCTTGCAATTGGCTTTGCAGCCTTTGGTACTCTTGCTTTAAAGTCTCAATAGTTTTCTGTTCTGGCTGTGGTGGCGCTGTTCCAAGGCTGGAAAAGGTTGCGATCGCGGTATCTACAGGTATTTGCAATATTTGAGCAAGTTTGAGTACGGTATCTAAGCGCATTTGCGCTAATTCTCCACGTCGCAACCGCATTATTTGCCTTTGGGAAACTCCCGCCCTACTAGCTAAAGCTTTAAAGCTGACAATACCCACTCGTTGCATTAATACTTGCAACGAGTGGGTATAACTTGGCTCTGATGACTGAGACATTACTATCGCCTAGCAATTATTCTGCTTCTAACAAGCTTCTCAGCATCCAAGCATTTTTTTCATGAACCTGCATCCGTTGAGTCAATAAGTCGGCGGTAGGTTCGTCGTTTACCTGCTCTACTACAGGAAATATAGACCTAGCTGTTCTAACTACAGCTTCTTGACCTTCTACCAACAAGCGGATCATTTCTTTGGCTTTGGGAACTCCAGGAGTTTCGGCTATAGAACTTAGTTTGGCATAATCGCTGTAAGTTCCTGGCGCTGGATAGCCGAGCGCTCTGATTCTTTCCGCAATTAAGTCTACAGCTAAAGCTAGTTCTGTGTATTGAGTTTCAAACATCAAATGCAAGGTTTGAAACATGGGTCCCGTAACATTCCAATGAAAGTTATGAGTTTTGAGGTACAGCGAATAAGTATCAGCAAGCATTCGCGACAACCCTTCAGCAATGAGCTTACGGTTTTCGTCATCTATACCGATATTGACTGGAAAAGTAAAACCTTGTGCTTGCATAAATTATCCCAATTTAGGTTAAAAATAAACGTAGTTCGCTGTTTTATGCCTATAATGATTGCCTAAAACAAGCTGATTGTAAATTACTTAGTCGAGCGAGGATTACTTCACTATGCTAAGTGCATTTTTAGAACGGCGCGGGGGGCTTTACGAACTCTAGCTAAAATTGTTTCTTTACCCAACCTCTGACAAGCTTCGTAGCGATGACAACCAGAAAAGCCGTAGTATTGTCCATCTACTTCTAATACATCGATTGGTTCAAGTTGCCCAACTTCGGCAATTGACTCCATTAAGGCAGCAACTTTGGTTTGGTCGTTGGCTCGTGGTAGAGGTCTATAAATCTGCTGTAGCAGAATCTCTTGTACCTTTATCATAGTGATGCTACTTTTTATCTCCTTCTATATCGTACTCATTATGACTTTAAGTTGCAACCTTTTGGGCAAGATTTAGTCGAAAAACTTAAGATAGTTAGGAAATTAATCGATGGAAAAAAATATATCCGCTTTAAAAAATACTTATATGAATCTTCAGCAACGGAATTTGGTATTTAGCGCCATAACAGCATTTTGCGTACTGGGGTTGACAGCACCATCGGGCAAGGGCGCGATCGCACCATTGCCTGAGCAAGAGCTAAAAGTAGGTATAGTGCAGCGTTTTGGCGACCAAGCAACAGAGCAACTGCTGCTAGAATCCATGCCAGGCGATCGCTTAACTTTAAATTTGGGCGCAGGGACGACACCACTGCAAACAAATAGCATCAAGCTAGAAATTGCTATGCAACCATTACCCAAGCCAGAATTAGCAGAGCGGGTAGTTTTGGGAGTATTTCGCAGCTTTGAAACGGCAGAAGAAAGCGCCCAAAGGTGGAAAGCAGCAGGTATAGAGGTAGAAGTCGCGCAACCAGAGCGATGGGAAGTGTGGGCAAAAAGAGATGTTTACAATACGCCGTTATTGCGGCGGTTGTTGGTGGGTAGCTTGCAAGCAAGAGGTAGCAAAACCGCCTATTTAGATAGTATGGTTTTGCAGCAGTTGCCCAAAGTTAGCGCGATTGTCAATGGCAAGCGCTACAGCCCAGAAAAGTTAAATATTTCTGCAAGTAAAAACTTAATTCAAGTTAGCAGTGCCAAAAACAAATCAGATGCGATCGCCTATCCTGGGCGCTTGCGCTTGCAAGCGAACGCTTACGGCAGTTATACGCTAATTAATGATGTCAAGCTCGAAAGTTATTTGCGCGGCGTAGTACCCAACGAAATCGGCGCTAAAGCACCTTACAACGCCGTAGAAGCGCAAACAATTATTGCCCGGACTTATGCGCTGCGAAATTTGCGCCGCTTTGCCATCGATGGTTACGAACTATCGGCGGATATTCACTGTCAAGTTTATAAGGGACTAAGCGGCGCAAGTCCAAATAGCGATCGCGCGATTTCGGCAACCAAGGGACAAGTCCTTACCTATCAAAATCAATTAGTGGACGCTTTGTATTCCTCGACTACCGGAGGCGTAACTGCCAAGTTTAGCGATGTTTGGAATGGAGAAGATCGCCCCTATCTAAAGCCTGTAGTAGATGCGGCGGGGAGTATCTGGAACTTAGCGCGTCAAAGCTTAGCAGACGAGCAAAACTTTCAGCAGTTTATCAATATCAATCGCGGCTTTAACGAAGTCGGGTGGAAAACCTTTCGCTGGCGCAGAGAAAGCAGTATAGAGCAATTGACAAAAGATTTGCAGAAGTATTTAGAAGTAAATAGAAGTCCCTTTGCTAGCTTCCAAAAACTGCAAGGCTTGCAAGTGAAGGAGCGATCGCCAGGGGGTCGAATTTTGAAGCTATCAGTGCAAACGGATATTGGCACATTTAATTTGCTTAAAGACGAAGTTCGCAGCGCCTTTTCAGCACCGAGAAGCACCTTATTTTATTTGGAACCCGTCAAAAAAGATAATAATCCTTTATGGGGTTATGCCTTTGTCGGCGGTGGTTTCGGTCATGGAGTAGGTTTGAGTCAAACCGGATCTTATCGTTTAGCGGCGTTAGGTTGGACGAGCAAACGGATTTTAAACTTTTATTATCCGGGGACACAAATTCGGGTAGTGGAAGCGAAAGTCAAGCCCTGATCCCCACAACAAAAAGCAGGAACTATATATTAGTACGTTCCTGCTCGAAAACTTTGATTACTAAATTAAGGCGATCGCATCAATTAGTAAAGTTCTTCTTCTTTATGAGTTTCGATCGTGCAGTCAGAACTTGGGTAAGCTACGCAAGTCAAGACATAGCCAGCTTCAATTTGATCGTCATCCAAGAAGGACTGATCGGATTGGTCAACAGTACCTGACTTGATTTTACCAGCGCAAGTGGAGCAAGCACCTGCACGGCAGGAGTAAGGTAAGTCAAGCCCAGCTTCTTCCGCAGCGTCCAAAATGTATGTATCGTCATCAACTTCAATCGTTTGATTTAAGCCTTCGGCTTCGCTGATTAAAGTGACTTTGTAAGTTGCCATTGCGTATTTCCTCTCTTTCCCACGGCATTAATAAGTTTTTCTAAAGCAAAATAACGATTCGCTAATCAAAACAAATCCTTAATTTATTTTGCTTCATCTTAGATACTACGAGAAAAATTACCGATTTCAACTGTGCTATTGAAAGCAATTAGTAATGGAATTTAGGTATTTAATCCTGATTACTTATACTTATTTGACAGTTTTGACTCTAAAGGGTAATAAGCACCAAGCTTTGAGGCAATAACTCAACAGCACTTCGTCCAACTCCACTCGCCATCTTCGTACCATTCTTTTTTCCAAATCGGGGCATTATCTTTGAGAGTGTCGATAGCATAGCGACAAGCTTCAAACGCCTCTAGGCGGTGAGGACTACCCACGGCAACCAAAACGCTGATTTCGCCAACTTGCAAGCGTCCAGTGCGGTGGTGGATAACTACTCGGTTGACATCGTTCCATTTGTGGCGAATTTCGGCGGCAATTTGTCGAAATACTTGAATCGCCATTGGTTCGTAAGCCTGGTACTCTAAGGCAACTACCGCTCTACCCCCAGTTTGATTGCGAACCATCCCACTCATGACTATTACCGCACCATTGCCGGGATCGTCGGCTAAGTCGTAAACTTCGTTCAAGGATAAAGGCGCAAAAAATATCGCAAAATTATCTTCAGCTTTTGTAGCGATGGGATAAGTTAAAGACGCTGGAACTCCAGAATTCATAAGAAATTGAATATAAAGGTTACTTCTATTGTGAGGGAGAGCCAATTTTCAAAGCCCCTCCCAAGTTTAGAAAAAATTAACCGATACCCACAATCACTGGATGGTAATAGAAAGCCAAGCCAAAAACTAAGTAAGCCGCCAATAACATTGTGCCTTCTAGCCAGTTAGAGCGCCCATCGGAGCTAATAGAATTGGCAATCAATACTGATACCGCCACAGCGACTAATTCAAAAGCATTAAAATTCAAATCCATTGGTTTGCCCATAAACCAACCAGCTATAACTAATACCGGAGCAACGAATAAGGCAATCTGCAAGCTCGATCCCACTGCTACAGAGACGGATAAATCCTTTTTTTTTTTCTTTGCTACTGAAACCGCCGTAGTGT
The DNA here is from genome assembly GCF_057473825.1 of Aliterella sp. E5.1. NCBI lineage: Bacteria > Bacillati > Cyanobacteriota > Cyanophyceae > Chroococcidiopsidales > Aliterellaceae > Aliterella > Aliterella sp. E5.1. Next base: position 76,060 of record NZ_JBYCCV010000007.1, on the reverse strand, counting down.
GTTCGGCAGCATTACCAATAATCGGTACGAGAATAACTCCGGTAAAAAGAGACGTTAAACCAAGTTGCGCTGTGGCGACTTCTAGCGATTCAACTAATAACTCCGATTCTACTGCCACAAGCATTGTCGCTCCTAGTAATACCCCAACCCACAACCATAAATTGACACCAGTTTCGCCACCGATCAAATTGGCTTCTGCTAACTCTACTTGTTCGGTTTCAGCCAAACCCACATCGTAGAGATAAGAGTGAGTTTTCATTGAAAATAACAGCGTCAAGCCATAAACCAAAATTAAAACGATCGCGACTGCAATAGATAAGTTCTGTAAGATAGCTTCAGGAATGCCCGATGACGTAAAATTTACGGCGGTAGGCATCAAAATAGCAATTACAGCTAAGTTCATCAACGACGCATTTACCCGCGCCACGAAAGAGGGAAACTCTTGCTCTTTGTAGCGCAAACCGCCTAGCAGCATCGAAAACCCCATAACCAAAAGCAAGTTGCTAATAATCGAGCCAGTAATACTAGCTTTGACTACATCGACAAGTCCAGCATTGAGGGCGATTAAAGCAATAATTAGCTCCGTAGCATTACCAAAAGTAGCATTTAAAAATCCCCCTAAAGTTGGTCCCACTACTACAGCTATTTCCTCCGTAGCGCTCCCCATCCAAGCAGCCAAAGGCAAAATAGCTAACGCCGCCGTAATAAATACCGCCAACTCTCCCCAGTGTAAAAAGTGAGCCGCCGCAGAAATTGGCACAAATACTAATAAAACTAAAAACAAACCATTTTTGAACGACATTGCGAATTTTGTCCCTAATTCCTTGGATTGACTAACTTTCGTTTTCCATAGATTAACCTTTGACTTGGGAGAAATATCTACAGGCTGACAGCTTGTAAATACAAAGTATAGATTTGTAAAGTATTTGCCCAAAGTGTTGTCAAAATATTAAGTTGACTTAACTGAAAGCTGTACTTACGATTTAATAATAAAAGTTGCGTTTGCAACTAAAGGCTGAGGCAATCTCAATCAATGAGTTACTAGAATAAGCCTCGCAAGATCAACAACGCAAGCTTTAGAAATTCCGATCTTTCCATAACTACTCGCAGTCCCAGACCTATTGTTAGTTTGTGTTGTTAATACTTGGGTTCTGCACAGCTTTATTGACAACTTTAATTTGGATTAATACTACATGACTTCTGCTGCCGATCTCCCCCTCCCCGTTAGTGCTGCTACGCAACATCAAGGTAATGAAGCTACAGCTACCGATCCCCTGCAAACAGCTACAGGTGTTTACGTTACAGTCCACGGTCATTTTTACCAGCCACCCCGCGAAAACCCTTACTTAGACGCTGTTGAGCGGCAAGCGGGGGCGGCTCCGTTTCACGACTGGAACGAACGCATACATCACGAATGCTACCGCCCAAATGCCTTTGCAAGAGTGCTAGATGAGAGGGGCGATGTGGTGGGGATCGTTAATAACTACGAATATTTGAGCTTTAATATCGGTGCAACGCTGATGTCGTGGTTAGAACGTTACGATGTCGAAGTATACCAGCGAATTTTGGAAGCCGATCGCAAAAGCTGCGAAGTCTTAAACGGACATGGAAATGCGATCGCCCAAGTATACAATCACATCATCATGCCCTTGGCTAACGAGCGCGACAAGCATACGCAGATTCGTTGGGGTAAAGAAGATTTCCGCTCCCGCTTTAAGCGCGCTCCTGAAGGAATGTGGCTGGCAGAAGCGGCGGTAGACTATGCAACTATCGCAGCATTGATTGACGAGAAGATTCGGTTTATTGTCCTCGCACCTTCCCAAGCCCAACGCTGTCGAATGCTACCTAATCCAGAGCAAGGTATGGGTGAATGGTATGAAGTGGGTGGCAGTCAAATTGATGCTACTCGCCCTTACCGATGTTTCTTACCCGGCGGCGATCCCAATCGCGATTATATAGATATTTTCTTTTATGATGGTCCAATTTCTCGCGATATGGGTTTCAACGATGACTTGTATAGTGCCGATCGCTTGAGTGGCAGAATTGGGCAAGCAGTACGCGGGGATCATCGCCCTGCGCAGTTAATTTCTGTGGCTACCGATGGCGAAACTTTCGGGCATCACAAAAGAGGTACAGAAAAGACTTTAGCTTATGCCTTTTTAAATGAGTTTCCCCACCGCAATTGGACTGTAACCAACTATGCCCACTATTTGAGTATCAATCCGCCTACTTGGGAAGTGGAGTTAAAGCCCGTCACCGCTTGGAGTTGCGCTCATGGCGTAGATCGCTGGCAAGATGATTGCGGTTGCGGCGGTGAAGGCGGCGTGTGGCATCAAAAATGGCGGAAGCCGTTGCGCGAGTCCCTAGATTGGCTGCGGGATCAGTTAGTTAAGGTGTACGAGGAGACAGGAAAGCTATTTTTCCGCGATCCCTGGCTGGCAAGAGATGAATATATACAGGTAATGCGCGATCGCTCGATTGCCAATGTCAGCCGTTTTCTTAGCCGCCACCAATCCCACAAACTCACGGCTTTAGAGCAAGTAGACGCTTTACGTTTACTAGAGATGCAGCGTCACGCTTTGTTGATGTATACAAGTTGCGGCTGGTTTTTTGAAGAAATTTCTCGCCCTGAAGGTACACAGATTTTGCGTTATGCTGCCCGTGCTTTAGAATTGGCTGGGGATGTGTCTGGAGTACAGTTAGAAAAAGCTTTTATTAAGCGCTTAACCCAAGCACCGAGCAATGTTGAAGTATTCAAGCACGGCGCGGAAATTTATCGGCAATTGGTAGTAACGGCTCAAATTGGGTTTAGACAAGTAGCCGCCCAATATGCCATTAGTTCGTTGTTTGGCGACAGATCCTCTAATCGTTCGGTACAGCGCATTTATTGCTACAACGCCCACCAAGTAGATTACCAAGTGCAACGTATGGGATCGCTAACTTTAGCCATAGGACAGTTGCGGCTAGTTTCCGATATTACTTGGGAGAGCCAACATTTAGTATTTGCGGTACTGCATTTAGGCGGTTGGGATTTCCATTGTTGCATCCAACCTTTTACGGGACGAAGAACTTATAGTCAGTTAAAAGAGAAAGTATTTGGCTCTTTAGAACAAGCTAGTGCGGCTCAGACTATTTTGGCAATCAATCAAGTATTTGGGGTTCAAACTTTTAGCTTGCAAAATCTGTTTGCTGAAGAAAGACATCGGATTATGGAGTTACTGAGTCATGAAACTTTGACCAGGCTCGATCAGCTTTACACTCAAGTTTACCGCGATAATTACGGCGTATTGATGGCATTCCATCGCGACGAGCTAAATGTACCCCAAGAATTGCAGGTAGCGGCGGAGATTGCTTTAAAGCACCGTTGCGTCAATGTTTTAAAGCTGCTATGGGAAGAAATCGCTGAACCCCAAGCAATGCACCATTTGGCAGAATTGGAAGCAACGGCGACAGAAGCCAAACATTTGCACTGTCAATTGTATATACCTGGAGGTAAGCAGACAATGGAGCAATTGATTTTGCGATCGCTTTGGCAGTTATTGCACGATACTAATTTGGCTACTGTAGAGGCAATTCAACAAGTAGAGCGATTGATTAATGTAGGAAATCAATTGAATCTTGGTTTGTGTTTGGGTAAGTCTCAGGAGCTATATTTTAGCCAGTTGCCAAACATAGTCTTGCTGTGTCGTCAAGCTGTTGCCAGCCAAGGTGAGGAAATTGGCGATGTTAGTCAGTTGCGACAACTGCTAAATTTGGGACAAAAGTTAGGTATAGGAGTGGGTAATTTGTTGGAACAATTACCTTAAAAGTGTTATAAGACAGGTTACAATACCTGTCCTGTTGTTAGAATAACTTTAAGTCATGCGATCGCTAGGACAATGATAAGGATATAACCACTGACACTTGATAAGTCCGCCGGAGTATTTTTCAAAAAAGGTTCCAGCGTGTACTCCGCTTACTATATCGATTCCAATTCTCGATTTGATTTCATACAGTAGCGGAAAAGCAGTTATTAAAAGAGCTATCGCTAATACCAAGCGGAATAATACTTTAGAGTAGGGCTTTCGCGCAGAAAGTGCTGCATCTTTTATAGAGTAATTAGCGTTAGTGTTCGATCGGTTACTATAATTTTTAGACATAGACTCAGTAAAAGCGAGACTCAATACTAACTCATCTGTCAAAATAACGTCCAAACCGAGGATCTAGGCGATCGCGTTTGCGCTGGTTGCAAGCAAAACACAAGGTTTGTAGATTGCTAAGATCGTTTTTGCCGCCACGCGCTAAAGGAATAATATGATCGACATTTAGGTTGGCTTCTGTGCTAGTTTTACCGCAACTTTGGCAATGGTATAAGTCACGCTCAAAAACATATTTCCTCACTTCTGGCGGAATGGGAATACGTGGCGTTTTGCTCATGAATTATTTTGATGAGTATCTTTGCTCATCATTTGACGAATATCGTCAAGGGGTGAGTTTGCTTTACCGTTTTCTGATTCGTGATTTTCAACAGTTTCACCTTCGAGGACTTCAGGCGCAAATTCTAAGGTAAGTCTGACTTTTCCTCTTTCCCAGCTTTTAGCGCCAGGTTTGAGCATTTTACAATCTAGTCCATCACGAAACCACTGTTCTTTTTCTTCTGTCCATGTATTGCCTGATTTTTCTTTAATTATTGGCATCAAAGCAGCAATAAGTTCATTAACTGTGAAAGTACGGTTAGTAACTAAAATTTGTCCAGCATAAACTGATACGACATCTTCACTTTTCAAGTTCTCAAAATTGTTATTCATTACTATCTCCAAATAGGTAAAATTTATTAATTCGCGTGGATTGGTTTTGAATATGTAGATGCAAATTCTATTCGCCGTTTCTAATTCTCTTTATTCATCAGTTGACGAATATCATCAAGTGGTGATTTGAGTTGATTATTTTCTAACTCGTTGCTTTGTGTTGATTGTTCAACTTCAGGTTCGTCAGGACAAAATTCTAAAGTAAACTTAATCCTCAATTTGCCTTTTTGCCAGCCTCCTGCACCAATACTTAAAATTTCACAATTTTTTCCATCACTAAACCACTTCCAATTATGCTTATGTAATTTAGCTGAACCAAGATGAGATCCATAGATAGCTGTTCCTTTTATTCCCTGTGCCTCTAAAAACTCGACTAATGTATCGGCTAATTTGCTTTGCAAGGCTGATTGTAATACTTGTTTAAACCTACCAAACTTACACATTTCAGATGAATTGAATGCTATAACATCATCGTCACTATAATTTGGTTGATAAAATTTGTCTTCCATCTCGATATATTTCCTTAAAAGTGTTTGCGTTTTTTCAATTAGTACCTAGACATAAAAACCACCTATATAAATTAAGTAACTTATAGAATCGGTATAGGTGGGTTTTATCTTTTTATCTGTAATTTAAACTGCTAAGGCTTCCTTCAAAACTTCTGCATCAACAATAACCGATCTAAAATCGGAATCGTTAATTACAGGTAACAAATGAGTGTGCAATTGCATCGCTTGCAAGCAATCATTAATACCGTATACAGCCTGATTATAAGCAGCGATATTACTTTCTACTTCCTTTTGCGATCGCATATTGCCCGCAATTTTTTCTTCTGCTTCTTTTTCCAATGTTTGCTCTAGAAAAGTACGAGCATTATTGTACTGCTGCAAAATTTCATTACCTTGCTTCTCTGCAAGTGGTAATAATTGACTTTTCAGGATTTGGTTGATAGTTTGACGGAAGTTTTTGCGGATAGTTTCGGATACTTTTGGTTCAAAATCTAACTTCAATAATTGCCTAATTGCTGGTTCTGCTTGTACCATGCTTTCGCAATCGTAACCTTGAGACGTTTGTAATAGAGTTTGACGAAATTGATAGATAGAAAATGTACCTTCATCGTAAAATCTTGGGCTTTCTCTAACAAAGCGATCGCATTCTACCTGTGCTGCACTCATTAAAGCCTGTTGTACCAAACCTTCCAGGGCTTTTATTTGTTGCTCAATTCCGGCATCATTGCCTAATAATCTGTACAAATGACTGTAATATTCTGCTTTCTGAACTCGCTTAATTAAGCGTTGAAAAAAGCTGCTAATAACTTCTTGGCAAGATTTTACTAAAATATCTTCTAATTGATTAGATAGATAATAAAGAGCCTCTACCAAAATAGCAATCAATGGCGCTGTAGCATTGCGTCGATGGTTGAGAGTAGCGCGGCTATAAGCATCAGCAACAGAAAAAGTATTCAATAGTTCATCCAATTTACCAATCATTCGAGTTTGCAACAAAAGAAAATCTCGCTCAAAGCTATCACATTTATTTGTTACTAATTGATTGATTTCTAATTGAATATGCTGAGAAAATTGCTCTCCCAACTCTTGTAATTCCTGGCTTAGTAATTCCAACTCACGCGCTTTCATCGCTTCAATTTCGCGGGGTTGACTGTCTAACTCCCGATGCTTGGTAAGATAGTTATTTCGCAAACTAATACATACTGGTTGTAAATCGTCAGCTAAATTTGCAAACAATTAAGGACGCTTTTCTTCGGTTAAATAACGAGTAATAGCCGAGCGAAATTCCTCAATCCCACTATCTTGAATCAATTGGGTAATTAAATTCGTTCCTTGTTCAGCTAATATGCGTACATAGTTTTGATTTGGAGTTTCAAAGCTATTAACCGAAATCCGAAATGTACCAGGAGACAACTTACCAGAATTTGCACAATAGCGATTCAATTCATTAACAAACTGTGGTGTTTCTTCAACTCCGTTTAAACTTTTTACACTCTCCTCAAATACCGAATCTAAACCAAAGCGATCGCGTCCGCTTGTATGTTTGATTTGACTACCGTAAAATCCTAATAAACCGCTAGTTTTGTACACTCTGGTAGTATCTCGAAACTGAGCAACAATCAAATCGTCTAGGCGCTGTCTTAGCTGGGTATTGTACCAAGTTTCATCAATCCGGTTGAAGACATAAAAAACGCGATCACGTATTCCTGGATTAGAACGCATTTTTTCGATTAATTCTGTCTCCTCCTTCGTCATATCTCCCGCAGATGCAGGCTTGAGTACGCAGACAACGGCGGATGTATCGGGATTTTCTATTTTACGATAGGTAAGCTCGGCATCTTTTTGTACAGGGGCATCAATTCCTGGGGTATCAATAATTACGTTGCCATCTGCTAACAATGGATGGTTGCAATAGTAGTCAATCCGCTTCAAAACAGCGCTATTACTACCACGACGCGCGTAACCTGCTGCTTCTTTAAGATTGGAAAAGTTAAACTGTTCCATCGAATAAGTAGCATTATTTAGCGAATGAATGCGATCGCGATTTGCCTCAAATCCTTCCAATAAAAGTATCAAAGCTTTAGCTTGCTTGGCGCGTTCTGATTTACTTTCACCACCTTCTTTTTGAATAATTGCTGCACCAGCTTGGCGCAACAAACCCACCATCTCGTTATCGTTAATATTGCTTGGTGCAGTCAACCCCAGTTTCTGACACAACGCTACTGCTTGCTCTCTAATTTCTACTTCGCTTAAGAAAGTCAGAATAACTTTTTCTTGTTCAGCTTCTGCGTAGAAAATATAGCATTCTGTACCTGTAGCGTGTCCTTCTGCGCTGTACAATAGTTCTCTTTCTAGTAAGGCGTTGATTAGCATCGATTTACCAGCACTAAAAGCACCAGCAAAGACAATTTCAAAGGTAGGAGAAACGGCTTTTCTTAAACTAGATTGTACTGATGTTGTATTTTGCGATCGCAAAGAAGCTTCTTGGTGCGATAACTGAAGTATGCTTTCTACCTGCGCTTGCAGATTTAGGCACTGTGCTAGTGGTGCAGTCATTCCCTTTATCCTAAAAATAAAAAATAGCTAATTTTACCTATTCTATGAAGCGCCTTTAGGTACGAGTTATAGTGAAAATACGGATATATTTATAATTGGTTTAAATTTTACTCGTATATATACTCTTGTTGCCGCTATGGAAACTTTTGCTCTAAGACTCAAACCTGAACAAGATTTACGCCAAGCTTTAGAAACGTTTACTCAACAAAAAGCTATAAAAGCAGGATTTATATTAACAGCAATAGGTAGCTTAAAACAGGCAAACATTCGCTTTGCTAATCAAAATAAAGCAACAGTTTTACAAGCTAAATTTGAAATACTTTCTCTAAATGGCACGTTAGCTACAAATGGTATTCATTTACATATATCAATAGCCGATTGCCAAGGTAAAACTATTGGCGGACATCTAGAAACTGGTTGCACTATCTACACAACAGCAGAAATTGTTATTGGAGTAAGTGAAGATTTAACTTTTATTAGAACTATAGATGCCCAAACAGGATATAAAGAATTGGAGGTTTTACCAATTCAATAATATTTCGCTTAAATAATTTAACTAAATATACCAACATTCAAACTGTCACACCTAGATAAGTGGTTTGCTAGTTATAGTTTGACAATAAAACTAATATAGCTCTCAGATTAATACAACTTTTAATTTGTTAACAAGTATTGAGACTTGGTTGATAAAAAAGGAGACACTTATTTTGACTACAAACAAGTTTCGCAGCCAATTACGCCAAGAAGCAGAATCATGGCGTAGAGAAGGACTAATTAACGATTCTCAACACGAACAACTATCCCAACGCTATCAATTTAATACCCTCGATACATCTTCTCGAAACCAATTTGTCATGGTTTTGATTGGACTAGGAAGTATTTTAATCGGTTTAGGAGTAATTACTTTTGTAGCAGCTAATTGGCAAGATTTATCAAAAAATGCCAAGGTATTCTTGCTACTGAGTTTATTTGTAAGTGTCAATACTGCGGGTTTTTATATTTGGAGAAAACCAAGAGATTCTAGCCAACGCCTCGGAAGTGGGTTATTGATATTAGGCGCGTTAATAGTAGGCGCAAACATGGCACTGATGGGGCAAATTTATCAAGTTAATAATCCATTCTACGAATTAATGCTTGCTTGGGGAATTGGTGTATTAGCAATGGCTTACAGCTTGCGTTTAACATCATTAAGTTTACTAACTATTCTGCTAATTTGGATTGGTCAATGGGGATTTGCTATCAAGAGTACGTTTGACAGTTCTTGGCTGTATCAAACAACTACTTGGTCATCTTTGCTAGGGGAACATATGCCAATACTTGCCTGCATAATGTTTATACCTCTAGCCTATTTATGTAAATCGCGCTGGGTATTTGCTTTTGGTGCGATCGCAATTGTCTCTGCTTTGATAGGCAATCTATACTTCTACAGCTACGGAATAGGTAGGTTATTTAATTTATCGACCCTCCAAATAGGCGGTTTGGCGATCGCGCTTTTTTTCGCATTACCACCAATTCTATTATGGGGTTACGACGACCTTAGAGAAAATCGCGCAATATCAAAGTCTTTTAAATCGATTTCTCAAAATCTTGCGCTTATTTACCTAGCAGGTGCATTTTACTCGTCTTCCTTCTATAGTTTGTGGGCTAATTGGTCGCGCGAACCATTAGAAAGAGATTTATCAGACGTAAACTTGTTTCCTTTAATAAGCCTTTTGCTTTTAATAGTAATTGGTATTTGGCAAGGGGTACGTTTAGGGAAAAGAATGACCAGACACCGCCCAATGCAATCTCAAGACTTGACAACAATTGTTATCGGTTTATTGATAGGTGTTTCTGTTTCAATTTCTATCTGGCATACTTACGTTGCCCAAATTCCTGAATTTGCTACCTTTGCCTTTAACGCGCTGTTGTTTATTTTGTCTATTGGCTTGATGCGAGAAGGCTTAACTCATGGACAAAGACGCGCTTTTTGGTTTGGATTATTACTATTAGTTTTGAGAATTTTAAATTGGTTTTTCTTAGCTAACACGGGATTGTTTTTCAAGTCATTAGTCTTTGTTTTGTGTGGTGTTGGCGTAATTGCGATCGGGCTGTGGTTTGAGAAGTATGTCAGAACTTTCGATCATCCAGCAAATTAAAATTTAACAGGTTTTTATGACACAACAATATAACGAAGAAATGCGATCGCTTCCTCTATGGCGGTTTGCCGTGCCTTTACTATTGCAAGTCGGTCTAGTTTTGGCTTTACCTGCCCAATCAATTTATACGCACGTTACAGGCAAAACTGTAATATTGCAGACGCTTCCTGTAGATCCTTACGATCCGTTGCGGGGTTATTCGCAAACCCTAAGTTATGACATTTCACGCCCAGAAAACTTACAAAAGCTTCCAGGTTGGCAAGAGATAAGGAAGCAGCAAAAAAGTGCAAATACAAACTATTTAGATGCCGGAACGCAGTTGTATGTAGTCTTAGAATCACCACCAGAAGGGGCAAAACAGCCGCCTGTAGCTTGGAAACCTGTAAGGATAAGTGGAAGTCGCCCGACCTCTTTACCAGCTAACCAGATAGCTTTAAAGGGCAGAGGAGAAGGTAGTTCGATTCGCTACGGATTGGAGACCTATTACTTCCCCGAATCTCAGCAACAAGAAATCAATCAAGCTATTAATCAAGCGCAAAGAGGACAACAGAATTCGCTAGTAGTGGAAATTAAGGTAGATAAGCAAGGTAATGGCGTACCTGTGAGCTTTTGGGTTGATAAGCGCAACTACCGTTTTTGATAGGCTAAAAGTCTAGTCTTTGGAGTCAAAAACTATTTTTCGCTCATTAGAGAGAGACACTAAGGGAGGCAAAAGTATTATCAGTTTATAGAAGCAAAATTAACAAACATATATGTTGCAGTGGGTGGGAATAGTCTGGGACAGCAGTATGCTAGGTGCGATCGCCTACTTACCTGTCGCCAGCGTTACTAATGACGTTTTTTCAGGTTCTCAGGGTTTTTTAGTCTTAGTTGCGGGGTTAGTTTTAGCCTTTGCTTTTCAGCTATTATTAGCTAACTTTTTTATTGCTTTGGGTATTTCCTACCCAGAATCAGACGAGCAATCGGACAAGGCAGAAACTTTGGACGATACAATTGACAAAATCGGCACGATAGTAGGTTTACGGACGCTAGGAACCTTCAGTATTACCTTATTTGCGGCTTGTTTTTTGGCGGTAAAACTTAGCTTAGTCAACGATGCAGTTTTGGGGGCAATTTTTGGGCTGACGATTTGGGCAACATACTTTACCTTACTTGTATGGGTGAGCTTAACTACTGTAGGTTCGGTAATTGGTACGGTAGTAAATTCAGCAACATCTGGATTGCAAGGAATTATTGGTACGGCGGCTGTCGCCCTGGGCGCAAAACAAGTAAGCGATCGCGTTGTCTCTACAGCAGAAGCTGCCGCTACTACGGTGCGCCGCGAACTTAGTACGGCGATAGATTACGATCGCAGCCGAGAGGCGATCGCAAGTTACCTAAAACAGCTAAGAATCCCCGAAGAAGATCGCCAGCAACTCCAGGCGGAATTTGAAAAATTGATTGTAGAACCAGAAATGCAGTCAGTCGCCCGCGAGCATCAGATTCAAAATATCGGGCGGCAAACTTTTGTAGACTTAGTTAGCAGCCAGACAGACTTTTCAAAAAATGATGTCGATCGAGCTATAGAAAAGCTTGAAAGCTTTTGGCAGCAGCTTTGGGGTCAACAGGCGCAAAAAACCGCTCCTGAAACTGTCCTTGCCGTACTTCAACCTACCCATTCTGAGGATAAATCAATTCAACTTAGTCAAGAATTAGAGCAACTAATCGAGCAAACCCAAGGGCGACATACCAGTGAGCAAGCAAAAGCTACCCAAAAGGTAGCAGAAACCGCCGCATGGTGGTTATTTGGTTCGGCTTTTACCTCGGCGGCAGCAGCAGCGATCGCCGGAATCCTTAGCGTCAGAGGTTAGATTGAGCGCCAAATCTCTAGATTTATTTCTCTATGGCAAAAGATTTGGCAATTTTTAACCCTTGAAAAGCTAGTAAAATAACTATTTGTCCTGTTTGATTTGCCAAGCCGCCACCACGGCAGCAGTAAATCCAGCAATTAGCCCCGTACTCATACCTTGCATAGTCTTAACTAACGGCTCTTGAGTTAGACAATCTTCTGTCACTTCTTTAGCTTGCCAACATTGATTGCTATCTGCCCAACTAGCACTACCGCCCAAAATTACCCCAGTCGCACTACAGGAAATTACTAAAAGTGCAAGACGCTTAGTTTTTATATCCATAGGTAGATGTGTAGAATCTCATTTGTACTTCAACTCCCCCTAATTCTATAGGTATACGTTCAAAATACAACCGTGATTTTACTTATTACCCTGTTTTGGGCAGATAGCTATTTATTCAATTTTTAAGCTGAAAGGCAAACGAGCATAAACTCCTAATGGATCGTTCATTGACTGCAATACCTCTAGTTCTTGTTGTAGTTTCACAAACTCCTTGGTGAGCAAATCTGTTGACTTGCTTGTAGCTTCACCGCCCATTCTTACCCGCGCTTCGTTTCCTAATTGTCCGAGTAGACGTTGTTCAAAGCTGCGGACTTCGGGATACTCGGTTACTTGCCAATCGTTGCCCAACTTTGCCTGTTTGGCTGCATAACTAATAGCTGCATCAACACCACCAATTTCATCAACTAAGCCAATTTCTTTGGCTGCTACCCCTGACCATACTCGACCTTGGGCAATTTCTGCTACTTTTTGCTCTGGAAGGTTGCGCCCCTGGGCAACTTTACTCAGAAATAAACCATAAAGTCGGTTAACAGAATTTTGATAAATTGCCAACTCTTGAGGAGACTTAGGACGAGCAACGGTTTGACTGTCAGCAAGTTTAGCTGTTTTGACTACATCCCAAGTAATGCCATTATTATTTGCAATTTTTTGGAAGTTTGGTAATACTCCAAACACGCCAATAGAGCCAGTAATTGTATTTGGCTCAGCAAAAATGCGGTTAGCGTCGGTAGCAATCCAGTAACCACCTGAAGCCGCCACATCGCCCATAGAAACAATTACAGGTTTAGTTTTACCTGTAAGTCGAATTTCGCGCTGAATTATCTCCGAAGCAGTTGCGCTACCCCCCGGACTATTGACACGCAAAACGATCGCTTTTACAGCTTTATCTTGCTGCAATCGGCGGAATATCCGGGCAAAGCGATCGCCTCCTACTTGTCCTACACCTCCTTGTCCATCGACAATATTACCTTCGGCATAAACAACGGCAACATGATTTTTGGATTTGCGCTCTACACCCAACGACTTCCCAGAAACTTCGGAGTAGTCTGTTAAACTAATTTGCTCAAAGGTTCTATCTTCTGCCTTACTACCAGTTAATTGCTTAAGTTCAGCCAAAACTTCGTCAAAATACCCTACTTTATCAACGAAACCACTTTTACGGGCAGAATCTGCTTCTAATAAGCCTTGATTATCTGCAATTGCTTGGATCTTGGTCGGGCTGACATTGCGGCTTTTGCTAACAGCGCTTTGCCACTCGCCCCAGACATCGCCCAACAATCTCTCTGTTTGCTGGCGGTTTTCTGGACTTAGCTTAGTTAAAATAAATGGTTCAACGGCTGCCTTAAATTTACCAACTCGGATAATTTGAATGCCGATGCCATATTTTTCTAAAGCTCCTGCTAAAAATATCGGCTGAGAACTCAAGCCATTGAGTTCCATTGCTCCCAACGGATTGATCACAATCTTGTTTGCTACTGAGCTAAGGTAATAATCTCGTTCGTTCCATTCCACGTTATAAGTAACGATAGTCTTTCCGGCGGCGCGGAATTTTTCTAAAGCTGTTCTTACTTCCTTAAGGGTTGCAAAACCCGTTGTACTTTCTTCAGAACTTCTACTACCATCCAAATAGATACCAACAATGCGCGGATCGCGCCTAGCTTTTTCCAAAGTATCTAGAACCGTACGCAGCGTAACTCTATTTCTATCTTCTCCCGATAGTGCTTCTTGCAAGGCGGCGCTGGTGCTAGAGTTGGGCTTAGAGTCTGTAATATTTAGCGCCAAATCTAAGACCAATACCGATTTATTTTTTACTTGCGGGCTATTGTCTTGAGAGCCTATCGCAATTAACAGTAATATCAGCCCCGCCGTCCCTATTCCAAAGAAAATAAATAGCCCTAGCACGCTACCAATGGCGCTTGCAAAGGTTTGCTTAATAAAATTACTCATTTTTTGTATATTCCTTGAGGTTAGCTGTTCGCTAACTTTATTTTTACGCTTGGATTAGCAGCCTTGCTCCAAGCAAGATAGATCGCTAATCTAACTTAAAATCTTAAAAATTCGTTGTTGGCGCGATCGCACTTGTTAGTGTTTGTAAAGCTGACGATGACTTTAGCTGCTCTATGGTGGCATTTCCCGTACAAAATAGCACTGTAGTCATTTCGGCAATTAATACCTCAACTAAGCTGTAAACAGCCGCTTGCGATTCTGCCGCCGCCTGTAAAAATGGCATTGCCATCCCCGCAATATCTGCGCCCAGCGCCAGCGCTTTGGCGGCATCTAACCCATGACGCAAACCTCCAGAAGCAATTAGCGGTACTTCTGGCGCGACAGCGCGAATGCTAGTGATGCACTCGGCTGTAGGTAAACCCCAATCGGCGAAGGTCATTCCCAAGCGCCTTTGCAAAGATGTTTCGGCTCTTTCGCTTTCTACTTTTGCCCAAGATGTACCACCTGTTCCCGCTACATCGATTGCTTTTACTCCCGCTTCTAGCAGCTTAGTTGCCATTGCTGCGGAGATGCCATTACCGACTTCTTTGGCAATAACTGGCACAGGCAAGCTTTCACACAACACGCTTATTTTGTCAAGCAAACCGCGAAAATTAGTATCTCCGGTAGTTTGAACGCACTCTTGCAGAGGATTGAGGTGCAAAATCAGGGCATCAGCTTCAAGCAAATCTACGATACGCAGACATTGCTCTAAACCGTAGTTGTAGTTGAGTTGAACCGCGCCCAAGTTAGCAAATAAAAGAATATCTGGGGCGTGCGATCGCACAGCAAAAGTTGAAGCAACTTGGGGTTTCTCTACAGCTATTCGCTGGGAACCCACACCCATAGCTATTTTATAATGCTGGGCAACTTCAGCTAGACGCTGATTAATCGTGCCTGCTTGCTCTGTACCGCCCGTCATCGAAGAAATTAATAATGGTGCTGATAGCTGTTTCCCCAAAAATGTGGTGGTTAAATCGATTTCACTGCGGTTTATTTCTGGCAAGCAGCAATGAGTAAAGCGATAGCGTTCTAATCCGTTAGTATTGGCGTGAAACTGCACATCCTCATCTAGACAGATTCGCAGGTGATCGGCTTTGCGAGTTTGGGTTTGGGCAGGGGAACTTATAGGAAATTTCACAATTGATATAACTCGAAGCAGGATAATTAATATTTTCTCAGCCCTTGGCAGATCTAAGACCTAGGAGTAATTTAGACGCATTTGTTGCTGTATTGCCAATTATATTGTTTCCGTAAAATGCTTATTTGCTACCCCTGGATCTGTGAAGAACGGCGCAAAATTAGTTAAAGTCTTGTCAGGCTATATAACAGTATCAGTATAAATCGGAGCTAAATTTAGTAATATGTACGATTGTATTATTGTCGGAGCAGGTCCCGCAGGTGGCACGGCTGCTTATCATTTAGCCAAAAAAGGGCGTTCCGTTTTAGTGTTAGAAAAAGAATCACTTCCCAGATACAAGCCTTGTGGTGGTGGAGTATCTCCGGCGATCGCCAAGTGGTTTGATTTTGACTTTTCGCCAGCAATTTCAGTTAAAGTCAATACTATTCGCTATACCTGGAAAATGGGCGATCCGGTGCAAGCAGAGTTAAATACACCCGAACCAATGTGGATGGTAAGACGCGATATTTTCGACCACTTTTTGATCCAGCAAGCCCAAAAACAAGGGGCAGAACTGAAAGATAGTACGGAAGTTAAGGGCATTGAGTTTCAAAACGACTCTTGGCAAGTCAATACTAGCAATGGCGTATTTAACGGACGGTTTTTGATTGCTGCCGATGGGGCTAAAGGACCAATGGCAAAGCTACTAGGCTTTAAAGAGCGTCAGCGCCGTTTGGGAGGAGCTTTGGAAGCAGAAGCGATCGCCAAGGTAGAAGATAGTAATACTGCCCATTTTGAATTTGGCATGGTCAAAAATGGCTATATTTGGAACTTCCCCAAAGCTGATGGTTACTCTATCGGAATTGGTACTTTCCGAGGCGGGGAAGGGCAAGATTTTAAGAAAATTTTAGGCGAATACAGTAGCTTGTTTGGGATTGATATGAAAACTACCAAACAATACGGGCATCCCTTGTGTTTGTGGGATGGAAATCAGCGATTGCATACTCAAAATGCAGTTTTAGCTGGGGAAGCTGCTTGCATCGTCGATCCCATGACCGCCGAGGGGATTCGCCCCTCAATTTTTAGCGGCTTGAAGGCAGCAGAATCCATTGATCGCGCTATTGGGGGCGATTTGGATGCCTTGGAAAAATACACCCAAGTTATTACTGAAGAATGGGGTTCGGAGATGATTTGGGCGCAACGTTTGGCTGCGGTATTTTATCGAGTACCTGGGATTGGTTATAGAGTTGGGGTCAAACGTCCCACTGCTACCCAACGGATGGGTAAAATTCTCTGTGGCGAGATGGGTTACAGCGATGTAGCTGGGCGCGCTCTCAAGCGTCTTAGTGGCAGTTTAATTCCTGGTATGGGTGGGTAGTAGTAGTAAATAAATTCGCCTTACTACTACAAAAAGAGATCGTAGATTTGCAAATTAGACCTTGTGTAATAAACCTCTCTTTAGTAACGCACAAGGTTTACTAGCTCGACGACCGAAAGATTTATTACTCAGCTTAAGCTGACTTTCACTATTAGCCTGGGGTTTTAACCCTAGGCGGGCTGGGATAATTTTTTAATCAATTCATTAAGCATCTTTAGCTTTTGCAGGAAGTTTATTATTGTTGATACGCCAAATAAACAGCCTCTAAAAATACATCAGGTTCTAAGGGCATGGGTAGTTTATCCAAGCCAATAATTGCTTTAGTCTGCTTGGCAAGTTGTAAACTTACTTTCTCTCTCGCTTTTGGAATCATTTTCTCCCGGCGTTGGAGATAGTCGCGGATAGTTGCAAATTCATCAGGTAATAGTTGACTAAAATCAGCCGAACTTTGTTGTAATTGAGTTGCTATTTCCTGCGCCTTGTTAGATACAGAAAAACTTGCAGAAGTCGTTGCAGCTTCTGTTTGAATCACAATAGTTCCCGCTAACAAATCTCCCAAACGCTTTTCTTTATTTGTGAGCATAATTAGTAATGCCCCAATAAAAAAGGTGTCATCAACACTTCTGATTAAAGCTCTTAAAATTGCTTGTTGCAGCCCGATTAGTCTGCCATCATCTCGGATGACACGAATTTTAGCTAATTGTTTCCCTGGCGTTTGCCCTTGCCACAAAGTCTCAAAAAAGACAAAATAGCTAGTGTAAATTGCAAATATACTTATAGTTGCGATCGCACTTAACCATAATTCTATATTTCGAGTCCCAAAAACTCTACCCCAAGCTTCAATCAATACACTAAAAATTGCCCAGATAATAGCTAAAAAGCCTACTAAAATTGCTCCCAAAACATGATAATCAATTACCAACGCCCAAGCCCGACTACCAATTCCTGCTAGAGTAAATTCTAGTTCAACACTTTCGGGAGTTTGGTAAGTGACACGATTAAAAATGTGCATATATTAAATATTGCGATCGCGTAAATTTAAACCCAAACCTTCTTTACGAGTAAGCAAGTCGTAGTAAACTACTGCCTTAATTGCCTGCAAAAATGGTAATTGTAAAGCACCTGATGCAAAGCTTAAGCACAAAGTTAAGATAAAAAGTAGCAGGTTAAAAACTGTGTTTTGATCGACTAAGGCTGCTAATGAAAGTTGGAGTATTGTGCTAACAAATTGTAGTAAAACTACCAAAGGAAAAGTAATTAAAAAAGCTACAAAAGAGATTAGTAAAATCCACCCTGCAAAGCCTTTAGTTAACCTCCAACTACGACTAATAGTTGTACTAGCATCAATATTATCTTCAAGTGCTAAGGGCAATTCAAATACAAAAAAGCGGATGAAGACAATAAAGAACCCAACAATAAAAGCAATAACTGCGATCACCGAAAGGGTAACTGCGATCGCAGTTAGGGCAAAATTACCTCCTTGCGAACCTATAACTAATCCGCCAAATACTGCTGCAATACCAACGGCGATCGCAAAAGCAATGTAGACACCTAAAGCAATCAATCCTAAGAGTATGCCTGCAAGGAAAAACTGCCATAGCTTAGAATTGACATACCTAGTCCCATCTTTAATCGTCTCTGGTTGATTTACTAATTCTTTATAAACTAAACGAGAAATTAGCGCCGAAATAGCACTAAACTTCGCCCAACCATAAATTGGAATTAGCAACCAGAAGTAAGCCTTAAGCGCCAACAGAAAGTAAGGCTGAAAACGATTTTTATAGAGTTGAAAGGCAGTAGTAACAACATTACCAATACTTAGAGGCTGCGATGAGCTTTGAGCCACAATAATTCTCCAGTCACTTTATATATCTATCTATGGGAATAGCGCTATCTTAAGTTAGCGTTTGCTAATTGACCACAAATTTAATGAACATTCAACGTTGGATTGCCAGACGAGAACCAGACTGGAAGCGCCTAGATGCCTTGTTAGGGCAGGTAGAGAAACAAGGGATTAAATCATTAAACGCTGAAGAAATCGCCACCTTAGCAAGCTTGTATCGCTCGGTAGCCGCAGATTTTGCCCGCGCTCGTACCCAACAAGTAGGAAATTTAATTACTCAAAATTTACAATCATTAACAACTCGCGGTTACAACCAAATTTATCAAGGTTCGCGGCGACAAGAATGGCAAGCGGTAAAAGAGTTTTATCGCACGGGAATACCATTATTAGTGCAGCAGACATCGGGATATATTGCCCTGGCAACGGGGATATTTTTATTCGGAGCAGCGATCGCCTGGTGGTATGCTTGGCGAGATCCAGCATTTTTGCCTTCGATAGTGCCACAAGAACTAATTACCAAAGTTCGAGACAAACACGAGCTATGGATGGGTTCGATTGTTGGAGTTGAGCCTTTAGCTTCTAGCAGTATTACTATTAATAACCTCTCTGTATCCTTTGCGGCGATAGCTGGAGGAATAACTGCCGGATTATATACAGCTTATATATTGGCGTATAACGGCTTGAGTATTGGGGCGATCGCGGCTTTAGTTGGACAAAATAACTTAGCTTATCCATTCTGGGCGTTTGTTTTTCCTCATGGTGCGTTGGAATTGCCAGCGATATTTTTTGCTGGCGGCGCGGGATTATTAATCGCTAGAGCAATTTTGTTTCCTGGTAAGTACCGCCGAATAGATGCGTTGCGCTTTTATGGTTCTAAGGCAGCACAGTTAGTATTTGCGATCGTGCCAATGCTTGTTATTGCTGGTACTATTGAGGGCTTTTTCTCACCGAATCCCAATATCAATGCTGCAATTAAATATTTGGTCGGAATTATCCTGTTTACGTTGTTAGTTCTGTATTGCAGCCAAAGAAGTAAATTTATTCCCCTTTCTCCTGCAACCAAAAATAAGCTTACATCCTAGGAATTATTTTCCAATACAAAAGCGGCTAAAAATTCGCTCTAGGACTGATTCTGTCACTTCTTCCCCCGTAATTTCCCCTAAAGCCTGAATTGCTCCTCTTAAGTCTATTGTCCAAAAATCTAGCGGTAAAGCATTACTTACAGCATCAGTTACTTGTTGAAGTGAGATTTTTGCTCGTGTCAACGCCGCCGCTTGTCTTTGGTTAATTGCCAAATCCATATCGGCAGATTTTACAACTCCTGCTTGTACAGTAGTCAAAATTGCTTGCTCTAATGCCTCAATACCTTTATTTTGAGCCGCCGCCGTTGGTACAATTTGGGTAATGTTCTCTGGTATTGGTGGTTGAGTTGCTACTAAGTCAATTTTATTGATTACTAAAATCACCGGGCGATGTTGTACAGAAGTGTAGATGTCTGCGTCCGCTTCTGTCCATCCGGCGGCAGCATCTATGGTTAGTAATACTAAATCTGCACCTTGAGCGCTAACAAGACTTCTTTCTACGCCAATTTTTTCAACTTTATCGCTTGTCTCGCGGATTCCTGCCGTATCTAATACTTGCACGGGAATACCGCCGACAACTAGCTGCGACTCTACGACATCGCGGGTAGTTCCGGGCAAATCAGTAACGATCGCGCGATCGCATTTGCTCCACGCATTGAGTAAGCTAGATTTACCTACATTTGGTCTACCAACTATAGCAACTTTCAATCCACTGCGTAAGAGTTCGCCTCGGTCAGCAGTCGTGAGAATTTCACTTACTTGCGCTAATAATTGCCCAATTTTGTTAGTAATTTCTTCTATATCGAGGGGTGGTAAATCTTCTTCAAAATCAATTCGCGCCTCAATTTCTGCCAAAATATCCAAGCAAATGGCTCGTAATTGACCAATAGGCGATCGCAATTTGCCTTCCAATCCCATTAAAGCCGCCTGCGCTGCTTGAGGCGATTTTGCCCCTACTAAGTCATTAATACTTTCAGCTTGAGTTAAATCTAGTCGCCCGTTTAAAAATGCTCTGAGGGTAAATTCTCCAGGTTGCGCCAACCTTGCACCAGCTTCTAAACATAGCTGCAAAACTTGCTGTACAGCCATAATTCCCCCATGACAATGAAACTCAACTACATCCTCGCGGGTATAGGAGCGAGGAGAACGCATAATTAGTAGTAGAGATTCGTCAATTAGTTTTTGCGTCTGGGGATGGCGAATGTAGCCGTAAAGAATGCGGTGAGATTCCCATACTTGCGTACCGGGAGGATGAAAAATGTGTCGAGCAATTTCTAACGCCGTAGCGCCCGATAAGCGCACAATTCCCACACTACCTTGTTGAGGCACAACCGCCGTAGCGATCGCAGCTATAGTTTCATTTGTTGCCAGCATTTAGAATCTCTATTCGTATCGCTATCCTAGCTACAAGTAACGGGAATGCGATCCCCTAAAACGAAGTTTTATAATTATAAAAAGTTCCCAATACAACAATTTTTCTTTATTTTCCGTACTTTTATATGCCAGAAAATACGATTGACTGTGCCACCGCCTGCGTTAATGGCTGTGTTTTAGGCGACAAATGCCCCAACTTAGAGTACAAGCAAGAGTCAGCAAAATTTATTCAAGAAACTTCTTTAGATCGGATGCTAGAAATTGCGGAAGAAAGGCTAAGGAAAAAAATGACGGAGCCGCCAAAGTGGGTTTATCCTGAAGAATAATTGAAATAGTGCGATCGCATTCTATCTAAAGCGATCGCTTTTTTTAAATCGTATCTGGATCTACACCTAATTCTCGCAGCTTGGCGGCTAACGTTTCTGCTCGCTGAGTTTGTTGTTGAGCGAGTTGAGTTTGTTGTTGAGCAAATTCCTCTGGTGTTGGAACTAACAACCCAACAGCAGTAAAAAAGCGTAATTTTCGATTGTAGATACCTAAATATAGTTCTAACTGCTGACTCCACATCCAACCCCGCTCGTTTGGTTCTATTGGCTGATATGTGCCGCTAATTAGACAAAATCCCGCAAATTCTAAAGTTTCTGGATCGAACCAAAAATAGTCTGGAGTGCGGAAAGTATCTTGATAAATCTGTTTTTTTAAGCCTCGATCTACCGCCGCCGTAGATGTAGACAATAATTCGATAATTATATTCGGGTACAAGCCGTCTTCTTGCCACACTACCCAACTTCTACGAGGTTTGCGCTCTGTCCCCAAAACTACAAAGAAGTCTGGACCCCGAAAATCCTCTGATTTGCGCCGCCGTTCGCTATAGTAAATAGTTAAATTACCTGCGGCATAAAAATCGTTTCTGTCTTGCCACTGCCAGTCAAGGCACTGTAATAGTAGGATAATTTGCCGCAAATGCAAGTCGGTTTCCAAAGGTGGCTCATCGCTGTAAAATTCTCCTGAAGGAACGATAACATCTTCGGGCAAACTTTCGAGAATTTCTAATTCTTTGGCAACAGACATAACTATTTTAGGTACAGATTGCTGCTTTAAGTTTAACAAGCATGGCTTTTCTTAGAAAACAATAGGGGAGGCAAAGCCACACCCTATTTTTTCCGCCAGACCAATTATCGCAACGTTCCAGCTTGGCAGTCTCGCAGCCAAGTATTTACAGCTTGAGCGATCGCGCCATTACTACTTTCTCTTGGTGGCGTTGGTGGTTGTTTATTAGGGTAAGTTCCGGTACTAGAAAACATGAAAGCCAACCGCCAACCGCTAGTTGTCCGCGTCAAAAATAGCCAATGATACTGTTGCAATTGAACTAACTTTCCCGTGCTGTATTGTCGCTCCAAAGTAGTTATAAATACTTGCTGCGGCTGCTCAGTATTAGGTGTTGTTGGAGTATACTCTCCAGGACCAAGAGATAAGGGCGCAAATTCTGGTTTTCCAGCCAATAGCACATAACTATAAATATCCACGCTTCTATTTAAACGGCGAGACTTTTGGTTGACGCGATTAGTGTAGTTGGGTAAGTCTTTGACTAATTGATTTGTTAGCGTCTCTACATCTTGCTTTTGGCAGTTAGATAAAGGTGTTTGGGCGCAAGCATTGGAGGCTGTAAGCCATAATATGCAAGCTGCAATCCCCATTTTTAAGCTCATGCTGCTATTTCGTCACAAATGCGCTGCCAAGCTATTTTAGGGTCAGCCGCCGCCGTAATTGGACGACCAATAACTAAATAATCTGCGCCAGATGCGATCGCTTGTGCTGGGGCCAGACTACGTTTTTGATCTCCTAATTCTGCCCAAGTTGGACGTACACCAGGACAAACTAGCAAAAAATTCTTGCCACAACTATGTTTTAGTTGCTGTACTTCTTGGGGCGAACAAACTGCCCCTTCTAGCCCCGATTCTTGAGCCATTAAAGCCATTTGCAGGGCATAGTCTGGCAATTCTAAAGGAATTTTTAGATCGAAGGCAAGCTGCCGCGATGAGAGGCTAGTTAGCACGGTAATTGCAATCAATTTAGTTGGCACAACCCCCGCTTCTTGAGCGCCTTGTTGAATTGCGCCATGAGCCAAATTTAGAGCTTCTCTACCGCAGGTGCTATGAATAGTGAGTAAATCTACACCGTACCGCGCCGCCGCTCGACTTGCTCCAGCGACGGTATTAGGGATATCGTGCAGTTTCAGGTCTAAAAATACCTTTTTTTGCCGCTCTTTGAGGATTTTTACAACATTAGCGCCAGTGCTGACAAATAGTTCTAACCCTACTTTCCAAAAAGTAACTTCTGGCAACTTGTCAATTAGCGCTATAGCTTCAGCTTCAGTAGATACGTCTAATGGAACGATGATTTGCGATGGGGACATACTAAATTATTACGGTACTAGGCGGATAAATTTGGTTTTGCCAAACTGTAAAACTTTGTCATACAAAGGATTAGGATGATCAAATCCCAAATCGGCTTGCTCAATTTTTTCTCCATCTAAGCGGATAGCGCCGCCTTGAATTTGCCTCCTCGCGTCTCCATTACTTTTACACAAGCTGCTGGCACTAAGAATATTTGCTAACTTTGTGGGAAACGCAATTGAGGAAAGAGAAAACTCCGGTACAGAAGCCGATTGAGTCGTAGTACCACTGACTATAGATAAAGCTGCTTGTTGGGCTTGCAATCCCGCTTCCTTGCCGTGGTATTGAGTCACAATATCCAAAGCTAGGAGTTTTTGGCGATCGCGTGGATTTGCTGGTAGTTGTGCTAATGATAAATCTGTCAACAACTCAAAATACTGCTCTAGCAAGCTATCGGGGGTTTTTTCTAGTTTTGAGTACATCGTTAACGGATCTTCTGATAATCCCACATAATTTTGCAGCGACTTAGACATTTTTTGTACGCCATCTGTCCCTAACAAAATTGGCATTAATAGCCCAAACTGCGGTGTTTTGCCAAAATGTTTTTGTAAGTCTCGCCCGACGGCAATGTTAAATTTTTGGTCTGTACCGCCCAATTCTACATCCGCATCAATAGCAACCGAATCGTAACCTTGCATCAACGGGTACAGAAATTCATGCAGATAGATGGGATTTTCTTGGACGAAGCGATCGCTAAATCCTTCTTTTGCCAACATTTGCCCTACAGTCATAGTCGAGAGCAATCCTAAAACTTCTGCCAAATCTAGCTTTGCCAACCACTGAGAGTTGTAACGTACTTCCAATCTTCCTGGCGTATCAAAGTCTAAAATCGGTCGGACTTGCTCTAGATAATTCTGGGCATTTTGCGCTACCATTTCCCCAGTTAGCTGAGGACGTACCTCTGATTTGCCTGTAGGATCGCCAATTCTGGCAGTAAAATCACCAATAATTAAAACTGCTGTATGTCCAGCGTCTTGAAACGCTCGCAGCTTCCGCACTGGAATACTATGACCGAGGTGAATATCTGTTCCTGTTGGATCGATGCCCAATTTTATCCGCAAAGGTCTATCTGTCGTTTTAAGCAGCTTTTCCAGGCTTTCTTGAGGATTATCGCTACTGGTGCGATCGGGGAAAATTTCACTTACTCCCCGACGCAGCCAATTATTACTCGTTTTGCCAAGTTGGGAGTTGATGCTACTGGTTTCTGGGGTTTGCATCCCATTGCTGGATGCTTTTTTCAACTTAGAAGTAAACTTTTTTCTTAACTCCAAGTCACTATTAGCTGCTTTTTTAGTTAAATTAATTACATTCACTAGCAATTTACTTTTATTTTTTGGCTCGTCAAACTACTATAATTGCAAAAATTAACTCTCTTGTCTGTGGAAATCTGGAGAGAATTTCTTTCCCCAAGTATTCAAAATTTTCTGTTACTACCATTAAAACCCCTGAAATTAATATTATTTAAGTGAGGAAGTTAAATAACTGTGTCATCTAGTATTGTTCACAAAAAAGATAAAAGCTCTAATCCTAGTTTTACATTTGTTAAAGATATTACCAAAGTAACGGGGGGAACACTCCTCGCGATTACGATGTTGGGGAGTGCGATCGCGGCGGGGGGATTAGTAGGTCTAGCAATTAGTTTCCGTAACTTGCCCGATGTCAGAGTGCTACGCACCTACATTCCGGCGGAAACTAGCTACATTTACGACATCAAAGGCAAGCTTTTCTCTAGCCTGCACGGTGAAGCCAACCGCGAAGTGACACCCCTTGATAAAATTTCTCCCGAATTGAAAAGAGCCGTAATTGCGATTGAAGATAGCAATTTTTACTACCACAAAGGTATCAACCCGATTAGTGTGGGACGGGCGCTAATAGTCAACTATCAAAAGGGTGCGGTTAGAGAAGGTAGTTCTACATTGACGATGCAGTTGATGAAAAATGTCTTTCTCTCGCGCCAGCGTACCTTTAGCCGCAAACTAGCTGAGGGAGTGCTGGCAATCCGCATCGAACAAATTTTGACCAAAGACCAAATTTTGGAAATGTACCTCAATCAAATTTATTGGGGTCACAATAACTATGGCGCTCAAACTGCTGCCCGCAGCTATTTCAACAAATCGGTAGGAACTTTAACCTTGGCTGAATCCGCGATGATGGCGGGTTTAATCAAAGCACCCCAAGAATACAGTCCGTTTGTAAATATGCAAAAGGCAACCGAGCAACAGCATATTGTATTGAGGCGGATGCGCGACTTAGGATGGATTACACCCCAAGAGGAAATCAACGCCCGCGCCCAAAAAATCAAGCTAGGCACGATTAGGTCGTTTCAAGGTAGTGCAAGCCCCTATGTAACTAATGCTGCTTCCCGCGAGTTAATCCAACGCTTTGGACGTGATGCAGTATTAAAAGGTGGAATGCGGGTACAAACCACCGTTGATGCCAAAACGCAAGCCATGGCAGAAGAAACGGTAGTCAAATGGCATCGGCAAATACGCAATCAAGGTGTCCGTGGCGATCAAATGGCGCTAGTGGCGATCGATCCGCGCACTCATTTTATTAAGGCGGTTGTAGGTGGTGTAAATCCCAAAAAGAGTGAATTTAACCGTGCAACTCAAGCTATACGTCAACCCGGTTCTGCTTTTAAACCGTTTGTTTACTACACAGCTTTTGCAACAGGCAAGTATACTCCCAATTCAGTCGTCTCCGATACTCCCGTTAGGTATCGAGAGGCTAGTGGTTATTACTATCCCAAAAATTATGATGGCTCTTTTGGCGGATCGATGTCCATTCGTAAAGCTTTAGAAGTATCGCGCAATATTCCGGCAATCAAAATTGGGCGGGCGGTAGGAATGAATAAAGTGATCGAAACTGTCCGCACTTTGGGTATCAATAGCCCGATGGAACCTGTAACCTCTTTACCCCTAGGCGCAATTGGCGTAACGCCGCTAGAAATGGCTAATGCTTATGCCACGTTTGCTAATTATGGTTGGCAATCAGAGCCTACGGTAATTGTCCGCGTTACTGATAGCAGTGGAAATGTGTTGTTAGACAATACTCCCAAGCCGCAATTAGTATTGGAACCTTGGGCAGCAGCTTCGCTAACAAGTGTCATGCAAGGGGTAATTAATAACGGCACGGGAAAAGCTGCCCAAATCGGTCGCCCCGCCGCCGGAAAGACAGGAACAACATCTTCCGAGCGGGATATTTGGTTTGTGGGCTATGTGCCACAATTAGCAACGGCTGTGTGGGTTGGAAATGACAACTATCGCCCGCTAGGGAAGGGTTCTACAGGTGGTACTTTTGTAGCACCTATTTGGCGCGACTTTATGACCAAAGCTTTGAAAGATTCGCCAGTGCAAAACTTTCGTCCGCCGTCAGACTTCGATCGCCCTAAATAGCAAAGTTTTTGAGTTTTAAATTAGCTTAAAACTCAAGGCTGCTTTTCTAACTCAGCTTTCATCCGCTCTAAAGTAAAGTTCATCTGGTCGAACATTTGCTGCGGGGTAACACCAAATTGATTTAGCTGAGTTTTAAGCTGTTCTACAGTCATCTGAGCCATAAAATCTTCTGATAGTTCAAAGCGCTTCATAAAAATTCGATAGCGCTCCATCATTGATTCCATTTGCTCAATAAATAACTTTTTGCCGTCGCGGTCAAATTTGCCGTAACTATTACCCAGCTTTACCAAAGCTTGGTATTCTTCAAATAGTTGTTTGGCTTCTTGTTGAACTATCTCAGAGTCAAAAAATCCCATAGCTCTTTTGGATAACAAAGTTGCGATCGCCCAAAGTAAAGATACTTTGGCGTTTAATATCATTCTAGTCTAGACTAAAGGTTTAGCTTAAATACCTAAATCGGTGAGATTTCTGCCCTTGACTAATTGGTAACTTTGTGTATATAAGTTATCTTGCTATATACAGTTTAGAGTTGCCGGAAAATGAGCGATCAGTCAAAAAGTCGAAAAGTTGCCGCAGTTTTAGCTTTAGCAGGAACTTTCAGCCCCATCGCTGGCTGGCATAAGTTTTATTTAGGTCAGCCTGTATGGGGGTTAGTATACTTGCTGTTATCTTGGACACCTATTCCACGCGCGGCTAGTGCCATTGAGAGCCTATGGTACTTGTTACAAAATGAAGCAGAATTTGACGAAAACTTCAACCAAAATGGCGACTGGCAAAATTACCCGTCTAAAGCACTAACAGCGCCAAATAATGTTATGGCAATTTCTGAAGCCTTGCGTCAGCTAGACGGTTTGCGCGCCGATGGGCTAATTTCTGAGTACGAGTTTGAGCAGAAACGCCGCCAAATGTTAGATAAAATTGCTTGAGCATTATCTATAATTCACCTACTCATGCAATGGCTCAATTCAATTCAATCA
This sequence comes from Aliterella sp. E5.1, assembly GCF_057473825.1. Lineage (NCBI taxonomy): Bacteria > Bacillati > Cyanobacteriota > Cyanophyceae > Chroococcidiopsidales > Aliterellaceae > Aliterella > Aliterella sp. E5.1. The sequence continues at coordinate 48,288 of NZ_JBYCCV010000007.1, read as the reverse complement.
ATCCGCACTAAGCTACTAAACGATCCTTATTATCGACTGCAATCGACGGCAGAAATTGCCATTGCGGCAGATTTGGGCATCGCAATTGATGTCAATAAAGCCAAGGTAGACGATTGGTTGCGGCTACCTGGATTGTCTATTCATCAAGCGCGGAGCTTAGTGCAACTATGCCAAGCTGGGGTGCAATTTTGCTGTATAGAAGACATTGCCACAGCTTTGGGTATTTCTGTCCAGCACTTGCAACCATTAGTACCTGTACTTAAGTTTTATTACTACGATGAAGTTGTAACCGTTGCGCTTTTTAGTCCAAATACTGCCACGATAGAGCAACTAACAGAACTTCCCGCTATAGATTTAGCGTTAGCTCAAGTTATAGTCCAAAATCGCGAATTGCAAGGTGCGTATCGCAACTTAGTAGATTTTCAACAACGGCTATCGCTACCAGGGGCTTTAATTAGCCAATTGATGTATTACTTACAGTTTTAGACAAAACCAATGCGACTAAGGGGCCAAAAACGAAACCTCGCCCGACCAATAATATTTTCTTCAGGTAAAAACCCCCAAACGTGAGAGTCGTTACTGTCATTGCGGTTGTCACCCATAACAAACAAACTATGTTCGGGTACTTGCTGAGGTAACAAGCGATAAGCCGGAGGCTCAGCAATATAGTTTTCTTGGAGGGGATGATTGTTTAGATATACTTTGCCATTGCTAACGCCTACCGTTTCTTGGGGAGTCGCAATCACGCGCTTGATGAAGGCTTGCTCTTTATCGTAGGCAGTTTGTAACTGCTGGGGAGTATGGAAAACAACAATATCTCCCGTAGCTGGCGGGTGAAAACGATAGGAGAGTTTTTCGACTACTAAGCGATCGCCTGTATGCAAAGTCGGTAACATAGAATCTGAGGGAATATAGCGCGGTTCTGCAACAAAGGCGCGGATGAGCAGCGCTAAACATAAAGCAATAAAAATTAGCTGAAAATTCTCTTGCTGGGAGCGCCAAACCCGCAACCATACAGGCGCTTCTATTGATTTTTGGTCTTCAGAAGTCATACAAAAATTATTTAGTCCATAAAGGCGATTAGCTTTTGTGCGCTCAAAACAGCTATTTTACCAACTCCAGTTAGTAGAATAGCTGCTAATTCTAAGTCTAAGAGAGGTTGTACCGGAAAGCAGAGGACCAGAGGGGAACAACTCAAAAAAATAGTTATCTGCGTCCCCCATCCAAAGCCTCAACGATGACTATGTTGAGCTAAAAGTGCCTGCGCTCTTGGCTTATAGATTAAGTAAAACAATGCCTCAATGTAACGCAATAAGTCTTCGCGGTTTTCTTTAGAAGTAAAGTTCCAAAAGCCATAAATTCGCGCCAGCGTTAGCAGCTTTGTAGTATGAATTTTCCAAGTATAGGTACTACAAACTCGGTCAATACCCCTTGTCGAAATTTCATACCAGTAATTGGGATTTTGTTCGCATTTAGTAACAAAATCAATAATTTTTTCGGCGGTTTCTTCTAAATTTGTGGGGTTAATGTAAAAGCCATTAACTTTATTTTGAATAATCTCCAGGGGTCCGCCAAATTGAGTAGCAAAAGTTGGCAATCCTGAAATCATTGCTTCCAAAACTGTCAATCCAAAGGCTTCAAATAACGCTGGTTGAACAAATACACCCTGACGATCGGCAATTACCCGATAAATTTCTCCCGACTCAGACTTTGAAAGGCGCACCCCCAACCAGCGAATTTTGCCATACAAATTATATTGTTCAATAATCTGGTATAGCTTTTCTATTTCGTCTCGTTCTTCATTATCCCCAGATTCTTCTAAGCGCAACTTACCCGCAACTAAGATTAAATTGCAATGTTCTTGCAATTGTGGGCTTTTTCCAAAACATTCAGCTAATCCCGTCATGTTTTTAATTCGGTCAAGCCTCGCCATAGAAAAGATTGGGCGTTTATTTGGATCGTCAAGCTTGCCAAAAATTCGCGCGGAGTCTTCAAGGGTAAATAGTAAATCCTCCAACTGATTGCGATCGCTAATTACTCGATCTTCTGTCCGCGAGTAAGGAAAATAAGCTTTTTCATTTACGCCTGGCGGTACGACATTAAACTTAGGACTAAATAGTTCAACGCCACTAACTACGTGATACAACTCTGGCATTGTAAAACACTGGTACGATTCGTATTGTCCTATACTATCGGGCGTACCAACAATTTCTTGGTAGGTGCTACTAATAATAAAATTAGCAGCATTCATAGCAATTAAATCGGCAGTAAACTGCAAAGAAAAATGATACTTATCATCGAGTTCTTGCCAGTAAAGATTGCTAAACAAGTATTTAGATTTCTCTAAAGCATGAGCAATATTACACTGAGTTACTTTCAAACGGCGAGACAAGAGAAACGCTACTAAGTTTCCATCCGAATAGTTACCAACAATTAAGTCTGGCGCACCTTTAAATTCTGCTAATAATTCTCTTTCAGCGTCTATTGCATAAGTTTCTAAGTACGGCCAAAACTCAAAGCGAGAAATCCAGTTTTGCGTCATGTTAGGGTTGAAGTCCCGCAACGGTACACGCAAAATCCAAGCATTATCTGTATCGTGGACTTTTTCTAAACGTTGATTGCAAAGCGTACCATCACTATTAGGAATTAGCCGCGTTAAAATAATTACTTTGGGTTGAACTCCAAGTACATCCAAGCCCGCCAAAGTTACATCTTCTTGCAGTTGTTTTTCTAGACTTTTTGCTTGGTCGAGAACGTAAACCACCTGACCGCCCGTATCTGGTCGTCCCAAAACTCCCTCTTGACCAAACCAGCCGTGAGGAGACACAAGCACGATTCTAAACACCATTGGAATGCGGGAAATAAAGGCTTCTAGGGTTTGGTGATCGGGAGAATCAATTAATTCATCCAAAATTTCTAAAGTTTCTCTAACGCGCCCTGCTGTATTACCCCAGCCAGCTTCTAAGCCCATCAATTGCAGAACAAAGCGGAACTTTTCGTAAGGTTCATCAATATCTAAATCGGCTACAAAGGTTAAAGCTTTTTTGATTTTTTCTGATAGTTGCTGTTGAGATTGAATTCTGCCATTAATCAATAATGGAGTGCTATCGTATTTGTGCAAGCGCAAGAAATCAAATAGGCTTTCTAGCCATTGCTTGGGATCTTGAAAAAGTTTGCTAGATAAATAGCGATTAAGAAATTGTACGCCTTTGCCAATATTTTTAGGGTCGCGGATTGTGGGGGTATAGTCGTAAAAAGGTTGGAAATCTAGTTCCAACATATCGCCTTCGTTGGGATGGTAGCGATCGACAAAGCGATCGCGTACATCTAGCAACTCTTGGACATTTAATCGCTCAATATTTAATTCTTCTGTTAGTCTGTATACTTCTTGACTAGCAATTTTTGAGCGTAAAATTAGGCAAATACTGCCATTTTCGCGGATGATCTCTTGAGTATAGTAAATAAGCTTGCCTAAATTAGAAGAATTATGAAATTCTTCAGGCTTTTGGTATTTGGTACAATAATCTTTATAGGCGTTTAAAATTTCATTGCGTAACAAATAGAGTTTTTCTTGATGGCGCAATTCGCTAATAAAAGAGCGTAAGTCATTTTTTTCTTCACTAGCGATTATAGTTTGGATCAATTCTGCTGACATAACATCTCCTATAATAAATTAATGACTATCAAATGATTAATTTGCAAAATTTTAATTACTTGTGCTTCCCTCTAGGGGGGGCAAGTTAATAGTTGGGAGTTCGAGAAATCTCTCTAACTCCCAACTTAATTAAAGGTCGTATAATTCACCAAATTTTTGCTTAATGTAACCAATAAAAGGGTCAATACTCAAAGGTCTACCTGTGGCTTGCTCAATTAGTTCCGCCGCCGTGTACTTCCGCCCATGCTGGTAGATATTTTGTTTGAGCCAGTTGTGGAGGGAATCAAAATTTCCTTGCTTAATTTGGCTAGGAATTTCCACGTTAGCGTCAAGCGCCGCCTCAAAAAACTGAGCGCTCATCAAGTTGCCTAGGGTATAGCCTTGAAACATTCCACCTACCATTCCACCGTACCAATGCACATCTTGCAATACGCCGTCCGTATCGCTTGGGGGTACAATTCCTAAGTCCGAACGATAGCGCTCGTTCCAAGCGGCGGGTAGATCTTTGATAGCTAACTTGTCTTCGAGCAAATCTAACTCCAAGTCAAAGCGAATCATAACGTGCAAATTGTAGGTTACTTCATCCGCGTCAGTACGAATCAAACTGCGCTCGACTTTATTGATGGCGCGGTAGAAAGTGTCTAAAGAGATTTGCTGAAACTGACTAGGAAAAGCAGCTTGTAGTTGAGGATAGAAAAACTGCCAGAAATTACGGCTGCGTCCGACTAAATTCTCCCACAGGCGAGATTGACTTTCGTGAACGCCTGAAGATGTACCAGAAGCAAGAGGAGTTGCTTCAAATCTCCGGGCAATACCTTGTTCGTATAAAGCATGACCCGTTTCGTGAATAGTGCTAAATAATCCTTCGTTTAAGTCATTTTCTCTAATGCGCGTTGTAATTCGTACATCCCCAGTCGAAAACTTAGTCATAAAGGGGTGCAAAGTCTTATCTTGCCTGCCTCTATGAAAGTCATAGCCTAGTTGTTGAATAGCTTTGAGGCTAAAAGCTAATTGCTCGGATTCGGGGAAATATTGATGCAAACAAGACGCATCGGCGAGAGGTTGGGAAGAAATAGCAGCAACAATGGGTACTAATTGCACTCGAAGTTGAGCAAACAGGGCGCGCACCGATTGAGCATTCATCCCATAATCGGACTCACCAATTAAAGGATCGGCAATATGCTGGTAGCCAGGAAAATAGTTCGCCATTTCCCGGCTAAATTCCAAAGTTTTTTCTAAAAAAGGTGCGATCGCATTGAAGTTATTTTCTGGTCGGGCTTTTGCCCAAGCTTCATAACATTCGGCGCTATGTTGAGAAAATTTAGCTGTAAAATCTGGAGGAATTTTTACAGAGCGATTGTAGTCGTGGCGGGCAATCCGAATTAAACTCGCTTCATCAGAGTTATAGTCGCAATCGGTTTCATAGTCGCGTAAGTCTTCTAGTAGTTGTCCGATTTCTGGGTTGGTAAATTTGGTATGGGCGATGTGTCTCAAGGTCGCTATTTGTCGCCCCCGCGCCGCCGCACCACCTGGAGGCATATAAGTAGCCTGATCCCAGTAAAGCAAGGAAGCGGCAGATTCAATGTCGTTCACTTCCGCCAAGCGAGTTTTTAATGCTTGCAGTTTGGGATGAGTCTTTTCGAGAGTTTGCATACCTAAAATATTGATACTGGTTTTATCTAGTTTGACGCGAGAAATGAAACTACTGCCACACTTTGGGTTTAATTAGATTAAACCTAACTGCTAATCAATTCCACCCCGTCTCGTTCGTCACAGCCTTGCAAGTAAACTTTAACTTTTTCATCTTTAGAAGTGGGCAGCTTTTTGCCTGTAAAATCTGGGTGAATTGGTAGCTCCCTATGACCTCTATCTACAAGTACCGCTAACCAAATAGTCGTTGGTCTACCATATTCATTTACAGCGTTTAAAGCTGCGCGAATTGTCCGACCTTTATAAATAACGTCATCTACTAGCAAAACTGTTTTCCCAGTCAAGTCAAAGGGAATATCCGTTTTAGCTGGAGTCCTCACCCCCATTTGATCTAAATCATCCCGGTAAAATGTAATATCTAGCGCCCCAACTGGAACCGCTATACCTTCTAATACCTCAATTTGTCTAGCCAAATTTTCCGCTAAAACTACTCCTTTTGTATAGATACCTAAGATTGCTAAGTTGGACAAATCGCGGGATCTTTCAATAACTTGGGAAGCAAGGCGCGTCATCGTCCGCCGGATTTCTTCAGAGGATAAAATTTCAACGACTTTTGCCGCCATAGTTATCAATCCCTATTTGCTTGGTAAGTAGAATAATTTAAGTATTTATCAATAGCATCGCGATCGCAATTGATAGCCAAGTCAAAAAACAATAGCGAGTTAGTTGCAAAGCTTGGTAAATCCTTTCTGCGGTAATTGGATAAATCAAGTTTCCAAGGAGCGGTTTGGGTTTAGCTACTCCACGATACCAATTTATCCCCCCTACTTGTACGCCTAATATCGCCGCATAGGCGCACTCGCTCCAGCCAGAATTGGGACTTGCGTCTTTAACAGCATCTCGAAAACAAATTTGCCAAACTTGCCTAGGCTTACCAGACAATAATGCCAAAGTTAACACTGTTAAGCGACAAGGAATCCAAGTTAGATAGTCTTCCAACCTAGCGCTAAACCAGCCTAAATAAGTATAGGGTGCTTCCCGGTAGCCAATGGTTGAATCTAGCGTACTAGCAGCTTTGTAGGCTAGGGCTAAAGGCACGCTGCCAAGGGGTGTAAATGCTCCAAAAATTGCATAAAATAAGGGAGCCATTACCCCATCGGTGGCATTTTCTGTTACGGTTTCCATTACCGCGCGTAAAATTTCTGGTTCTGTCAGGTTTTCGGTATCTCTACCAACGTATTGGCTTAAGCTCTTTCGAGCTTGCTCTAAGTTACCTAGGGCAATTACTTGTAAAACCCTATCTGCTGCCTGTCTTAAACTCTTTAGGGCAAAACAACTAGCTAAGATAATGCTTTGGGTGGCAATGCCAAACCAGGGGTGAATCAAGGATGAGCCATAAGAAATTGCCCAACCAAATACACCACTGCCAACTATTAACGTCAGTCCCAAAAATATCCCTTGGCAGCGTTGCCGTAAAGGGCGAAGTTCTGGCTTGAATCCAAATAGTTGAATAAATCGATTTATTGCCCAACCCATCACCTGCACTGGATGCAGCCACTTCCAAGGGTCGCCAATTAAATAGTCTAAAACCGCCGCAACAAGCAAAATAATCATTGATGACTAGGAAAAATCTTCTTCTTGTTTTTCCCGGTCTAAACGACAAAACTGATTGCTTCTCCTTGAGATGCTTGCCAACTCCGGGCATCGTAATACAGATCGGCAAGAGTTATAGCATACAATGCTTCGGAGAGTTTTTGGTGCAATCTTTGCCATAAAGTAAATGTCACCCAATCCTCCGCTTGGGCTGCGGTAGGCTTGTGATGGGGTAAAGGTTCAATTGTTTCTCCCACCGCCGCGAGAATTTGCCCCAACGAAATTTTTTCTGGCGATTTGGTTAATTTGTAACCCCCAGCAGCACCACGAACTGACTCTACTAATCCCGCACGGCGCATCTCTATTAGTAATTTTTCTAAATAAGGTGCGGGAATATTTTGACGCTGGGCGATTATTTTCACGGCGATTGGCTCCGCGCGTGGCTGTAAGCTCAAATCGAGCAATGCTTTAACGCTATAGTGTCCGCGAGTTGTTAATTTCATCTAATAGCTAATTATTAAATATGCGATCGCTATCTAATACGAATGAATTTATCGCATTTGCTCTTGAGATCAAACTAAAATTTTAGCCAGTAGATAGACGTAGCTAATCGTATTATGGCTTGCTTCGCGTCTACTTAATAAATTGTAGGTTTGTGCCTGCTACTTAAAATATTTTTATCCGTTCATAATTTTCAGCTTATTTTTGTTTTTCTGCTTTATTCTGCGCTTTTTTGTGTATATCTCGGAATTTTTGCTGTTTTTCCTAGTGCCACCAGGCAACTTTATTTTTTTAGGCTATGTTTTTATTCGCTTTGCCTAGACAACCCAATATATTAATATTGGGCGATCGCCAGCTTTCAGAAGATATATCTAATATGATTAAGTTATTGATAGGGCTGGCAATTAATTTCACTATTTAGAGTTAATTTGTCTTTTTAAAGTCTTAGTAAAGTTATCATTTTGCAATCAAAATTGGTGTACTATGATTTGCTAAGCTAACCCACAGCTAAGTAATATCACACCCTTGGCAGAACTAACTTTCGTCAAGGTCTAGGCAAAAGTCAAAGTAGAAATAAAATTCAAAGTTTGCTCTATTTGATCCCCGTATTTTGCTTGTTTTTACTGACTTAAGCCGCAAAATCTGTTGCTTTAAAGCTATTGTTAGCTAAAATAGAACTTAGCCGAACAATTAAACCCCATTAGTTTACTTACTTAAGTCGATGAATAAAAAGAAAAAAGTAGAGCCATTAACTGGGCAAGAACTTCTTGATAAAGTTAAAGAGTTAGAGAGTATTAGCAAAGAAGAAAAAGCCAAAGAGTGTGGATACTACACAGTTACCAAAAATGGTGTTGAGCGGGTCAACATGATGAAGTTTCTCAATGCTCTGATTGATGCGGAAGGTATTGAATTAGATAGTCATAGCAATTCCGATGGGCGGGGAGGACGTAGTGCCAGCTATAAAATTAGCGTCCAGAGAAATCAAAATTTGTTAATAGGATCAGCGTACACAAAACAAATGGGCTTGGAGCCGGGAGATGAGTTCAAAATAACTCTAGGGCGCAAGCATATTCGTCTTCAGCAGGTAGATAGAGAGGACGATACCGAAGCTACAGCCTAATGGAATAAAAAAGAGGAGCAAGGAGTTTAACAAACTTAATCTCAACTCCTCAGTACAATCAAAAATCTGCTGGCATCAAGCCCTAAAGGGAAAAATCTCACTGGTAAAGTAGCAATAGGTAATGACGGAAAACATTATTTGTTGCTGCAAAACTATCTATGTAATAAAAAATTTTATCTTGCTCAAAAACATCTTTCCTATTTCAGGCTCATAGGCGAATTTAGCAATCTCTCATCTATCTATCGGGGTAAATCAAACTACTTTTACTAATAAAAAACTACAAATTGATATTTTTAACTAATTGTGATTAAAAATATGCAGTCATCGTATAGAATTAGTGCAATTTACACATAACTAGAGCAAATAATTGCAGGTATGTCTCAAACTGCTGAGGCGTGTTTTTATAATTTTTAAAACGCATTTGGTGCTTGTAATACTCGAATATCCCCTAATCTCCTTAAAAATACCCTTATTATGAGGGGAATAACGATTCTAAATCATTAGCTACTGACGCAAGACTTTTATCTCGTCTTCTCAAAAGATTGTCCGCGACGAGGTTATTAAGATTCCTCGTCGATAGTAATTTTACTGCAACAAGGCTACTTTATCTAAGCTTTATATATTCCTCAAACTGCCAGAATTTTTAATTTTTGTTGCCGATTGCTAGCAGCGACAAGCCTTCTTATGTGTATAAAGAGTATGCTTTTAGGGGGCTTGGGAGGCAAGGCGTGACAACGCAAACCCCCCAAAACAATTGAAGCACAGCTTTAACGTGGGACTGCTGGTGAAGAAAGTTAAAAACTCCTCGATATTGCCGACCCGGAGTGATTAAACTGGGAATGAGGGTTTGTTTTGGCGCAGCAACTCATCCAAATAGTAGCTATAAATAAAAAACTGGCGTACTGCTGGTCTTAGTAAATAGGATTTTACTATGTAAAGGAAGCTAAAATCTACTATAGCGGTTGAAGCGCAATTGTTTTGAAATTTAATTCAAATAGCGATCTATTACAAAAAAACGGGCAATACTTTAAGTTAGGACGCTCAATAAATTCCTTTGGAGTAACGGGACTCACGTAAACTAGGCTGACGTATGAACACTCACACATTCGGTAATCATTATACTACTTGCCCAATTTGTCAAAGAAGCAGTAACCTCAAGCTGGTCAAAATGTGCAATGGATTATTTACTTGTAATTCATGCCAAGAAAAATTAGTAGTTACTTGGAGCGGTCATTATGTCCGCGATCCCTTTAGTGGCAAACAAGTATTAGTGGCTCAACTGCTACGCCGTCAAAGCACTCCTTGGGCAAGAATTATTCGTGACTTAGCTGCAATCAAGCGTCCTTTTATGTATGTGGCTATCGGGGCGTTAATTGTGGGTGCTAGTGTTTTTACGGTAGAAAATGTCAACCGCCAGCAGAATTCCTCAAATCAAGTAGTAGAAGAAATTAACAAGATTAATAACCCACCAAAGTTATAAAAATGTAGGCAACACAGAAATTTGTAACTACGGGCTGCTATTTTCTCGCTTAATTAACGTCCAGCCTTCTCTTGTCCCCAGTTGTTGAACTGACTTTAAGCTAAGACTTTTGAGTGTAGCTGTATTGACGAGCAAGTAGGGTTGTGCTTGCTGTTGCCAATATAGTTTTAGCTCGTTATTACTAGCAGGGACGACTTGGCGATCGCTATAAAAGTCCAATGAAGGACGATGATAGGGGAAAGAAGTATAAATTTTTTGCTTTATAGGCGTATTGCTTTGAATCATAGCTGCCACAGGTTTTACTGGGTACGCTTCGGCTAATTCCCAAACCCAATGACGAGAAGTCACAAATAAAGCCAGGGAAAAATAACAACCCCAAAACAAAATTACGATAAATTGGCGATCGCGATCGGAGGCTAAAATTGCTGCAATGGTCATTGTTAGCGCTACGCAAGTTGAGATCAACTGTAACTGCGAGTCTTGAGCGGGACTTAGGGGGCTAAAATACAAGCTACCACCCCAGGTTAATAAAGCTACCAAAGCTAATAGAGCGATCGCACTGCGAGAGTAACTTGAGCGCGATTTATGCCAAATTTGGGTAATTTGAACTCCCACAGCCATTGCAAAAGCTGGGTAAATTGGTAAAACGTACCAAGGCAATTTGGTTGTCATGGCCGAAATTGCTAGTAAGTAAACCCCCAGCCAAACAACAATTAGCTTGGAGTAGCTAATATTGCTATTAATCCAAGTAAAACGAAATCCTTGGGGTAAAAATAGCAGCCAGGGAAAGGAATATTTAACAATTTCTAACAGGTAATACCAGGGTGGCTGGGCGTGATTTTCGACTTCTTGCCAAATCCGACGAAAAGACTGATTGACTATGGCAGTCTGGGTAAAAGAGTTACCGTAATGCAACCATTGGGCAATATACCAACTAACTACCGGAGTCGTGCCAATCGCAATTCCAAACCACAAATACCAACTTGTCAGTAGGCGAGGTGTATCCCAACACAGAAATAATAAAGCGATCGCACCTAGCAATAATCCTAAAAACCCCTTGGTAAAGCAAATTAATCCTAAACCAATACCTACACCCAAGCAGTAGCGCAAATTACGCCGACTCCGCAACACGCACCAAACTGTAAATACAAAAAAACTTACGACTGCGCCATCCAACATTGCTAGTCGTCCATGACGTACCATGGGCAGCATTGTCAAGTAGACTAAGCTTGCAAAAATAGCAGTTATTCGTTGCGGGAATATTTCTCGACCAATACTGTAAAGTAGCGGTACAGACAACGCCGTTAAAATTGCCCCAGGTAGCCGCGAAGTCCATTCATTTACGCCACCACTGCGATAAGCCAACGCAATCAGCCAATGGATAAGGGGTGGTTTATTTAGATAAGGTTCCCCCCCCAAAGTAGGATAAAGCCAAGCGGAGGAACCAATGGGCTGAAGGGAAATTTCGCGGGCAACTTGAGCTACTGTACCCTCATCCCAATCACGCAAGGGCAACCCGCCCAAATTGAGCGTAAATAAGATTAGTGCGGCGACTAATAACCCAAAAAGCCACAACCAATCTTGCAGGATGAGCCTATGGGTAAAATTTTTATAATGCAAACGAGCCATGCAAGTTTTGAAGCAACTTCTAAAAAATAAAGATAATTTGTAGTTCCCAAGTTTTATCTTGGCGTATTATTTCAATTTGCTGAATAAACTCTCTAAAATAAAATCGCCGCTCTGATTCTGATAAATCGAGCCAAAACTGAGGAATAGAAACCAATTGAGCCACCGATCGCAAATTTACTGGGGGCAAAGTTGCTAGTTTACCCTGTAGGGCTGAAATTTCGGTGCGGAGGTTGTAAGTGCGTAAAGTTGCTGTTTCTACATCTAGAATGCCATTATCAAGCAAAACTGGTAGTTGGGTGAGGATTTCTTGCTTAGTTGCAATGTCTGCTAACCAAGAATTTTTTACTCCATTTAATTGAGAAAAATTGATTCCAGTTACAGCTAGAGGCAAATCGCGGCAAATAGTTTGAATTGTCTGCTGCAATACTTCCTCATAAGCTAAGGAGCGACACTTGGGGCGATGGGGGCAAGCAGTAGGGCGCAAGTAAAGATATTCGTTGGTTTTGCGGGGCTTAGTGACGCTAACAACAGTCATGGGAGACGAGCATAGGGCGCAAGTAACCAATCCTGCTAAAGAACGGTTGGCGCTGGCTGTACGCGATGGTAGGCGACGGTTGCGACGCAATAAGCGATCGATTTGGGCGGCTTCTTCTCTAGAAATAATTGATGTATGAGTATCGGACAAAATTTGTCCGTTTTGATAAGCAGTATCGCCTCGATAAACGGGATTAGTTAGCCAACGCTTTCCAGTAGTGACAGAGATTTTTTTACCGTATTTTTGGGCTAGGTAACGCACCGCACCACGCAAAGAGCCGTAGAGAAGAAAGCGATCAAAAAAGTCTTTGACTACGGGGGATGTAGTACGATCTATGGCATAACGATCTTTGATTCTTCGGTAGCCGTAGGGAACTTTACCGGGTGGGGTGAGGGCGTTGAGGCGGTTGCGGGCGTGTCCTTGGCGGATACTGCGGCTGCGCTGTTCGTACTGAATTTGTTGCAGTTGCAGCAAGTCAGCTTGCAGGTTACCAGTAGCTTGTTCGGTAGTAATTAGCTTGATATTGAGCGCGACAAGTTCTTCGATGCGGTTATTGATTTCTAAGATAGAGTCGCCGAGTTCTTCGATGCGGCGAATTAGGAGGTAGTCGGCGGGTTCGGTTTTTGCGTCACGCAGTAATCGTTGCAATTGCGATCGCGCTCCTAAGTCTTGATATAGTTTATCTAGTTCCCATCCCCATAGATCCGGTTCTGGTGGGGCTTCGAGCAACGGGTTTGTGTAAGTGTAGGCGATAATTTTCATTGACGAACCGCACTAGAAAAAATTTTTCAAATTTGGGTGAGTTCTACAATATTGTTGTCTGGATCTTTGGTAAATAAGGCGGCTCTACCGGAAGCGCTGAGTTGGATAGGGCAATTATTGGCAATTAGTTGAGTTTTAGCGGCTTCTAAATCGGCAACGGTAAAGGCGAGGTGTGGGTTGCGTCCCCATTTTTGTTTGTTGTGTAAGTCGGTGGAGATCGATAAATCAACTATGAGGTGGAGTTGAAAGTTGCCGATTTGATACCATATACCGGGATAATTGAGAGTGCGGTCAATTTTGGTTAATCCGAGGACATTGCTATAAAAATCCTCGGCTGTTTGTAAGTCAGTTACGAGTAAGGCGGTATGGAAACACTGGGTGACTTGCATAGTTTAAGCGATTACTGTTCCTTAATTTTTAGCTAAGAAACCTAAAGATTACGCAATTAAAGGTGGATTTTTAGACCAAAATTTCTGACTTTTAACTTTTGGCTGGCAACTTGTTTATGCTAGAAAACATCAGGCTATCTTATAAAGACGCATCATGGGTAATACTTTTGGGCATTTGTTTCGAGTCACTACTTTTGGTGAGTCTCATGGCGGTGGCGTTGGGGTAACAATTGATGGTTGTCCGCCACGCTTGGAGATTACCGCCGAGGAAATTCAAAAGGAATTAGACCGCAGGCGACCGGGGCAAAGTAAAATTACTACACCGCGCAAAGAAGCTGATACTTGTGAGATTCTTTCGGGGATATTTGAGGGCAAAACTTTAGGTACGCCGATCGCTATTTTAGTGCGAAACAAGGACACTCGCCCGCAAGATTATGATGAGATGGCGCAAAGCTATCGCCCTTCTCACGCCGATGCTACTTACGATGCTAAGTATGGAATTCGCAATTGGCAAGGTGGCGGACGTTCGTCAGCACGGGAAACTATTGGACGAGTAGCAGCAGGTGCGATTGCTAAAAAAATTCTGGCGACAGTTGCTAATGTAGAAATTGTTGCCTACGTCAAGCGCATTAGAGATTTAGAGGCGGTAATCGATCCAAAAACGGTTACTTTTGAGCAAGTTGAAAGTAACATTGTACGCTGTCCTGATGCGGAATCTGCCGAGCGGATGATCGAACTTATCGAACAAGTGGGACGACAAGGCGATTCGATTGGCGGTGTGGTTGAATGTGTCGCTCGTCATGTACCAAAGGGTTTGGGTTCGCCAGTATTCGACAGAATAGAGGCGGATATTGCCAAAGGTGTAATGTCTTTGCCTGCAACTAAAGGGTTTGAAATTGGTTCGGGGTTTGTGGGAACTTTGCTAAATGGCAGCGAACACAATGATGAATTTTATACTGATGAAAATGGAGAAATTCGCACAGTAACTAATCGTTCTGGTGGCGTTCAAGGTGGTATTTCTAACGGTGAAAATATTATTTTGCGGGTAGCTTTTAAGCCGACAGCGACAATTCGTAAAGAGCAACGCACTGTCAATAAAGAAGGCGAAGAAATGCTGTTAAAAGGTAAAGGTAGACACGATCCTTGCGTGCTTCCTAGAGCCGTTCCGATGGTAGAAGCGATGGTAGCTTTGGTATTGTGCGATCATCTGTTGAGGCATCAAGGGCAGTGTAAAATATTACCCTAAAATTAATTATAAGACAGGTATTGTGCCTAGTTTTTACATCTTATTATTAAAGCTTAGTTGCAACTGTTTAAATGGATTTGATTACAATTTTAGGATTAGTTGCAGGTACGCTCACAACTTTCGCTTTCTTACCTCAATTAATTAAAATATGGCAAACTAAATCTGCTAAAGATATATCTTTTAATACCCTAATTATTTTTAATTTAGGTATTTTCCTCTGGCTGATTTATGGGATTTATCTCAATGCTTTGCCAATTATTCTAGCTAATTTATTTACTTTGATTTTCAACATGATAATTGTATGGCTTAAAATTAAATATAAGTGATATCTAGTTTTAAAAATATTGTGACTGCCTTTGCTGCTGAAAGACTGCTATTTACTCCAGCTACTCCCGACACCGACGCTATCGATACTATTTTTGCCTTCCCCAACGAATACACGGTAGGCATTACTAGCTTAGGCTATCAAGTAGTGTGGGCTACTTTGGCAATGCGCTCGGATGTAGCTGTTAGTCGCTTATTTACTGATATCCACGAACAGTTACCTCGTTCGCCTGAATTAGTTGGGTTTTCTTGTTCTTGGGAGCTAGATTACGTTAATATTCTCAATTTGCTTGAATCTCTCCAAATCCCGATTCGAGCCGCCCATCGAGACGAAAATCATCCTTTAGTTTTTGGTGGGGGTACGGTATTTAGTGCTAATCCCGAACCTTTTGCCGATTTTTTTGACATTATTTTGTTAGGTGATGGCGAAAATTTGTTAGATAACTTTTTAGACGCATACAAGCAAGTTAGAAATGCCGATAAAAAGACGCAATTAATTCATCTCGCACAAATACCAGGAGTGTATATTCCGAGCTTGTATGAAGTAAGTTATCAAGATGGAACAGGCGCTATAGAGTCAATTCAACCTGTGACAAATAAAATCCCTAACTATGTAGATAAGCAAACTTATCGAGGTAATGTTTTATCAGCTTCAACTGTAGTCACCGAAAAAGCCGCCTGGGAAAATATCTACATGGTGGAAGTGGTGCGTAGTTGTCCTGAAATGTGCCGTTTTTGTCTGGCAAGTTATTTAACATTACCGTTTCGCACCGCAAGTTTGGAGTCTTCTTTAATTCCGGCAATTGAACGCGGATTGGCTGTAACTAATCGATTAGGGTTGCTTGGTGCGTCGGTTACTCAGCATCCAGAATTTGCAACTTTGCTTGATTATTTAAGTAAACCTCAGTACGATCATGTGCGTTTAAGCATTGCCTCGGTGCGTACAAATACAGTTACCCAAAAACTAGCAGAAACTCTAGCAAAACGAGATACGCGATCGCTTACAATTGCCGTAGAAAGTGGATCTCCTCGTATTCGCCAAATTATCAATAAAAAACTAAATAACGATGAAATTATCACTGCTGCAATCAATGCTAAAGCAGGCGGATTAAAGGCTTTGAAGCTATACGGAATGGTAGGCGTACCTGGGGAAGAATTAGCAGATGTCGAGCAAACTGTAGCGATGATGAGGTCGATTAAAAAGGCTGCTCCCGGTTTGCGCTTAACGCTAGGATGCAGCACATTTGTACCGAAAGCCCATACGCCTTTTCAGTGGTTTGGTGTCAATCCTCAAGCTGAGAAACGCTTGCAGTTATTACAAAAACAGTTGAAACCCCAAGGTATAGATTTTCGCCCAGAAAGCTACAATTGGTCGGTTATTCAGGCACTATTATCTAGAGGCGATCGCCGTTTGTCTTATTTGCTAGAATTAACGCGGCATTATGGCGATTCTTTGGGTAGTTATCGCCGTGCTTTTAAGCAGTTGCGGGGGCAAATTCCAGACATGGAGTTTTATGTTTACAAAACTTGGTCGAAAGAGCAAATATTACCTTGGGAACACTTGCAAATAGCTCTACCAAAATCTAAGCTAATCGAGCATCTAGCAACGGCAGAAGCGGAATTTAGTTTATTAGCAGCCAGTTGAATATTAGATAAATCCTAACTCAAAATCTCGCTCAAATAAGTAGAGATTTTTTAGAACAACCGCCACAAAAACGCCTGCTAATTCTCAAGGAAATTGGATTAGCTCGTTATGCAGATTTTTTAACTATCATGCCGCTTACAGAAGCTAATATAGTCTGTATATTGCGCTTTTTAGCAATCCTAGTAAAGCTAAGTTTCCCAATTTGCAAGGTGCGGATTTATCTGGTTTGGTTTTGGATGGCGCGAACTTTATTCGCGGTGATTTATCTGGCGCAAACTTGAGTGGTAGTAGCTTAGTTGATGCAGATTTAATATTTGCCAATTTTACTAAAGCAAATTTGAGTAATGCTAATTTGCAAGGCGCAACTCTAAATGAAACTATGTGGCATAACGCATTAGTAAAAAACTGCAACTTTGGGACAGGTATTGGTATTACAAATAACCAGCGCCAAGAATTATTAAGTTGCGGTGCGATATTTAATAATTGACTGGGATTTTTGCAATTTATTTGTAGCGTATGCGATCGCAAATATCGGAATATTTTGTTAATTTAGTTCTGGCTGATAGGTCGGTGTTACAATCACGGCTATAACTTTAGACAACAAAGAAAACTTGAGACGAACTCGTCGGTGCTTAGAAGTGTCATTTTTGATGTATCTCCAAAGTAACTTGCCCGCTTTTATACCTTTTTGTCGTCTAGCAGGTTCTTCAAATACTTTATTGATTAGATACTGGTAAAGAGAAGCTAAGCTTTCCTTTTTTTGATACTGTATGTCTTGAGGGGCTTGGCTGTAATATTGGTTGATAATTCGCAGACTTACAGCTTCCATCTTAAAAACGTTGCTTGATGCGGAAGTAGAAGTTATGCGGTATAAAATTTGAGGAGATGGGACAACGACGAAATGATAAAGGGCTGCTAACCTTAAGTACATATCCCAATCCTCCGCAGGGGTAAATGACTTATCGAAGCCACCTACTTCGCTTAAAGCTTGGGCGCGAATCAATACACTAGAACCATTAGCTAAAAAATTACTTTTCAATAGTTCTGCATACACATCTCCGTTTGCAGTGCTATGAAATCCTCCTCTTAAAAATTGACTATTTTCATCAATATGGTCAGTCCAACTATACGCCACTCCTGCTTGAGGATTCTCTTGCAAGGCTTTTAATTGAGTTTCTAACTTGTCAGTAGTCCAAAGATCGTCTGCATCTAAAAAGCTGATAAACTCGCCCCTAGCTTGAGAAATTCCGCGATTGCGACTATCTGCTACCCCAGCATTGGGATAAGAAAATACTTCTAAACGCGGATCTTTGATACTGGTAACAATATCCAAAGTTGAGTCTTGGGAACCATCATTAACTACAATTATTTCTAAGTTTTTCCAAGTTTGATTTAAAACTGATTCAATGGTTTCTTGAATAGTTTTTTCACTATTAAAAGCTGGAATAATTACAGAAACTAGCGGCGGAGTTGTTAACGTCATTGTGTCTATCTATGCTGCGCGCAATAGTAAGGCTATTGCATCTGAACTAATTTACCAAAATTAAAATATATATTACCATTGACACCCCCACTCCTTGAAGATTTGCATAAGGATGAGAGTGTCAAAAAATAACAATATCTAGCAACTAGAACTTAATGAAGGACTCTGACGATGGTTCTGTTGATGGTAGTTGGTAGAAAAATAGTAAGAAGATCAGCGAGTAGAGAGAAATCTTTTTGTTTGATAAGGTGGGATGGGGGGATAAAGTTTTTCTATCCCTGACTTTGGGTGCGATCGCCCCAAGCATCCAACTACCAAACAACATCATGGTAGCAAAGGCTATGAAAGATAGAAGCATAAAGCCTCCTGTTTGTAAAGATGTGCAGTAAGTTGTCTTACTACGCATAAGCTAACAATAAAAGCAAGCAACCGCAATATTTATTAACGAAAATTGTAAATTGTAACGCTTAGATACAAGCTTCTCAGAAAGCTACTAGAGGTAACATCAGTTAAAATCTTTGCAGCGAAACCATAGTGAGATTTTGTAGCTGTTAAAGAAATATGAGAAAAAATAGAGTTATTCAAGGGAAAATAAGTTGTAGTGTTAGCTCTAGAAAAATTTGCGGTGGCGATATAGCAAGGAAGTATTTGGGAATGATAGCTATTGAGAACACTTTATAGCTAAAAAATCATGAGCAGACCTCTAGGCATAGCCTTACTTCTATTAGGACTCTACTTTCTAGGACAGAATATCATCTTTGCTACTCATACCAAGTTGCGTTCTAAAAAATCATCCTTAATTCAGGAAAAGTGGCTATACCCCAGGAACCCTGCTGCTATGTCGGAGCGCAACTTAGTATCAGTATTCTCCTTATTTTTGGCGAGATATTCCGGCGGATGCTTCAGTTTTAGCAATTATGAGCGGAATTATCAGCTTGCTATTTTTTCCTAGACAAACGGGGAACTTAGGCTGGATTTTATTAGGATCGGGGGCGATTTTGGTATTTTTGAGTGGAGGGGTAATTTTAAAACCAACTAGCTTGTGGAACTTTGTTATTGCCTTTTCTGCTTTAGCTAGCGGGTTTCAGTTGATAACTCAAGGAAGGATTAGATTTTAATTTTTATGGAAAATACCTTTGATCGTTGGCTTGATTGGTTAACCGTATTTGGTTATGTGGGGTTTACAGTTTTTATAATATGGCGCATTGTTGCCACGAAATAGAAGCAGTGTATTTATGGACGCGATCAAATATTTTGTAGGATTGGTAATATTTTCAAGTATTGGTTCGTTTTTGATTGTAGATGCGACTTCTTTTGCCAGATTAATAGGTAAAACTAATAATCATCTCTTGTTTTCAGACTTCCTAAGACTTGTGATTTTAGCGGGAATGGCTGCAATTGGTTTTCTCCTTGCCAAGGAAACCTTTACTAAACCCAACGATGGGATAGTATTTTTAGTGGTAGGCGCGATCGCATCTTTGGCTATATATGCGCTAGGAATCAAGCGGAGAAAGGCTGAGACAAAAAAATCCGCAATCAGTAAGCAAGGAAGTTTTAAATAATGAATCAGTTAGCAACCAATCGCCTAATAACTATTGCTGTTAGCCATTATTGTGAAAAAGCACGATGGGCGCTGGATTGGTTGAAGATTCCTTATGTAGAAGAAAGCCACGTACCAATTTTTCATCGTTTGACTACCCGGAGGTATGGGGGTAAAAGCGTTCCGGTTTTAATCACCCCAACAGGTGTTTTTAAAGACTCAACGGATATTTTGCATCATCTTGATGCGACTTCTCAACCGCCGCAGCATTTATATCCTACCGATCCCCAGCTACGTCAAGAAGTAGAACAACTTGAGGAATTATTTGACAATAAGTTAGGCGTACATATTCGTCGTTGGGGATATCATTATCGAGGAGTAGATAGCCGCGAAGCCATGCGGGAAATGTGGTTTGGAGGTACGCCTAAGCTCGAACAAATTGGATTTGAGATTGCTTTTCCGCTAATGAGTCGTGTAGTTCGCCGTGTTTATGATGTTTCCGCCGCTAATGCTGCTAGTTCTTTGCAAGAAATTAAGCAAATTTTTGCGCTAGTGGGGGAGCGTTTAGCCGATGATAAGCGCGGGTACTTAGTTGGCAATAGTTTTAGTGCGGCTGACTTGACTTTTGCAGCTTTGGCGGCTCCGATTTTACGACCAAAAAATCATTACACTACACAATTTCTACGGAAGGAAATAGATCCGCAAATGGCAGAAGTAGTTTTAGAATTGCGTCAAACAAAAGCCGGGAAGTATGCACTGCGTCTTTACCGCGAACACCGCTAAGCAACCAATTTTTGAAAGCGGGGAGAATTGGCAATTTCTGCAAAGTCTGGTTCGGTTTTTGCGTCTTCTTTGTATTGAGGATTTAGTTCAATTGCCTTTTGCAAATTCTCAACAGTTAACTTCAATTGTCCTTGGAGAGCGTAAGAGAGCGCCTTGTTGTAGTAGGCAGGGGCGTAGGTGGCGTTAATCGCCAAAGCTTTGTCAAAGCTTGTTAAGGCTTCTTCATCACGCTCTAATTGCACGAGTAAATAACCCTTAGAGTTCCAAGCTTTGTAGGAATTGGGGTTGAGTTCGATAGTTTTATCAAAGGATGCGATCGCATCTTCGTATCTTTCTAGCACTTCTAAAGCCATACCCCGATTTAACCAAGCTACCGCATCCTTTGGCTGAATTTGGACGGCGCGATCGAAAGCTTCATAAGCTTCTTGGTGGCGTTGGAGTTTGCCCAAAGCTACGCCTTTATCTACCCAAGCTTGATGATAATTAGGCAAGTATTTGATGGCGTTGTCGTAAGATGCGATCGCCTGATCGTACTTTTTCATTCTTGCTAACACGATTCCGCGATGAAACCAAGCCAAATGATTATCAGTTTGAGTTTTTACTACATTGTCAAAAGAAGAAACCGCATCCTCGTACCTTTTTAATTCTTTGCAACTTAGCCCCCGATAGTACCAGCTATCAGGATTAATAGGGTCAAGTTCGAGTTCATTGTCAAAGGATGCGATCGCATCTTCGTACTGTTTTAGGTGCCAAAATGCCATACTGCGATCATGCCATACTTCTGGGCGATCGCGGTTGATTGCTAAAGCCAGATCGAATAATGCGATCGCGTCTGAGTAATTTTCTGCTTGTAGCTGCGCCTTCCCTTCATTTATATAGTCTTCTGGATCGAGAAATAATTGCGGATGATTAGATTTAAGCTTTTCTATTTGCTCTGTTAGCGGTTGAATTGTTTGAGTTACTTTCTCAAAGGCTACTTCTACCATCGATTCAGGAATATTACTTGCTAATTGCTGCAATATCTGCTCTTTTTGAGCTTGAGCATCTAGCTGGACCTGCTCTAATTCTGCTGCTAGTTTATCTTCTAGGGTATTTAATTTATTTACAGTTATATCCTTGCGGTTTTGAATTTCTATCTGTAAAGCCGTAAGTTGGGTAGCAAGATCTGTTTCTAATTTTTTTACACTTTCTGCTGCTTGATTTTCCTGCAAGTGGATTGTTGTTTGCGACTTTTCTACTTGACTTGCAAAATTGGTTTCTAGAGCTTTTAAGTTTTGCAAGTCTGCTTCCAACTGCGCTTGCATTTTTATTTGGTACTGAGCAACTTGAGCAATAATGTCAAAGTGCAATTGCTCTAACTGTTTTAAGCTTACGTCTTGTTGGTTTTGAACTTGCTGCTTTGCTTGAGCTTGAATTTCTGCTAACTGTGGTGCTAGTTCTGAATCTAGATTGCTTAAATTTTGCTTAATTACATCCTGCTGCTTTTGCGCTTCTAGTTTTAGCTGCGATATTTCTTGAGCAACTTCGTTTTCGATTTTTTTTAGGTTGGCTAAAGCTACATTTTTTCGTTCTTGGGTTTCTCCTTGAATATTAGCTAACTGCTTGTTTAAATCTGTTTGAGTTTGTTGAAAGCTTTGTAATATTTTATTTTTTTCTTGCTCTAATTCTGATTTAAATTGTGGAGCAAGCTCTCGTCCTAAATTCTCTATATTTTGGACTAAAGAACTTTGACTACTTGCAGTTGCTATTTGCAATTGGCTAAGACGCTCTGTAAACTCTGATTCTGCGCGTTGAAAACTTTGCAGAACAATATCTTTTTGTTTTTGCAACTCTGTCTGTAGCTGAGGAGCAAGCTTGGCTCTTGACTGTTCTAAGTTTTGAATTAGCAACTTTTGTCTAGTTTCTGCTTCTATTTGGAGATTACTTAATTGCTCAATAAAGTCTGCTTCCGACTGTTCTATATTGTGCACGGCTAGATCTTTTTGCTCTTGCAAAGCCGTTCTAATTTGCGGAGCAAACTCTGTATTTAACTGTCTGAGGTTTTGCGTTAACAAATTATGTCTAGTATCTATTTCTATTTGCAACTTCTTGAGCTTATCTGCAAATTCTGCTTCTAATTGTTGGAGATTTTGACTAATTTGCTCTTTTTGCCATTGCAAATCTGCTTGCAGGCGATTGGGGAAATCTTCCCCTAGTTTTTCTAAGTTTTGAATTATTGATTGTTGCCTTTCCTCGGTTTTAACTTGCAATTGATTCAAAGCTTTAATGAATTTTGATTCTGATTGTTGAAGACTTGCTACTACTTCATCTTTTTGCTGCTGAAGCTTAGTCAATTCTTGGGGAAGTTCTGCTTTTAACTGAGTTAAATCTTTGAGGATTAAAAAGTGTTGCTTTTGCGCTTCATTCTGCAATTCTTGCAAGCGTTCTACAAAGCCTGATTCTGATTGCTCTAAAGTATATTTTGCTCTATTAATTTGAGTTTCTAAGTTTGCTAATAGTTGCTGTTTAGAGCGTGAAAACTCTACTTGATGCTTAGATAGCTGCTCTTTTTGGGCAGCTATTTCTTGATATAAGTCGTCAGCATCACTATTTAGCTCGTCGGCGGTATCTTGGGCAGAAACTATTGTATTTTCAACCGCGATACTAGCTTCAGCAAGTTTTTTTTCTAATTCTTTAAGTTCGTACAGATTAGTTTTAACAACTTCAGCTAATTGTCTGACTACCTTGCGCCGGATTACAAATAAAGTAGCGATCGCAATTACCAATAGCAATACTAAAACGCCCAGCAAAATATTAAAGAGAGTAACGGTGCGATTAAATTCTCTACTATCTTGGGCTTGCACTAGCGAGTTTTCCGCTTGAGGCGGGTTTTGTTGCGCCAAAACTGGGGAAACCCCCATAGAAAGTACGCCCAAAGACAACAGGAAAGTAATACTGTTACGCGGTATTGAATAATGTGTAAGTTTGCGCTTCATTAAGAGCCTCCCTTGCCTATGAGCCAGATTGAGAAATCGCCGATCTTGGAGGAGGTGGTAACGTTGCCCAAGCACTTGAGATCCCCCCTAACCCCCCTTAAAAAGGGAGGAAAATATCTCGTATCCGCCCTTTTTAAGCAAGAGTGCAACTATTGGATACCAATCAAAAGATTTTCAAAACATCCTCTTAATTTTAAGATAAACAATTCTTACTCTATCAATGTCTCTAGTTGAAAGATAACAGAAAGGTTGTTTGCAGGCATAGCAACGGTTTTAACTAAAGTAAGTTGCTTGGATTTCGCCACAGCTACTACTTCATCTAAATCTCTTACCCCCCAATGAGGGTTTTGGACACGCAGGCTTTCGTCAAAGGCTGCATTACTGGGCGCTGTATGCTTTCCGCCGCGAGTAAAAGGACCGTAAAGATACAAAATACCGCCCGGAGGCAAAATCTGCCCCGCGCCTGCCATCAAGCCTAAGCAAGCTTCCCAAGGGGCAATATGAATCATATTGATATTGGCGATCGCTCTAATGGGTTCTACGTTACCCAATTTCCAATTTGGCTGACAAGCATCTAAAGCAATTGGCGGGTACAAGTTTTCGACATTAGTGTAGCTTCTCCAGGCGTTAATACTAGCTAGGGCTAAAGGATTGGGATCGGAAGGTAGCCATTTGCGGGGTTGCAAACGGGGGGCAAAAAATACCGCGTGTTCTCCCGTACCGCTAGAAACTTCCAAAACTGTGCCAGTAGGGGGCAATACTTCCAAAAGTATTTCTAAAATTGCCTCCCGGTTGCGCTCAGTGGCAGGCGCGTATTGTCTAGCGTCAGAATTATTCACCAGTTTTACAGCGCCCTTCTAGGTTACATTCAATGCGTTTTTGGCGATTGGCAATAATTGTTTCTAAGTCCGATCTTCCGGTGAGTTTGAGCCGCCAATCAGCCCAAATACCATATAAACTATCAGCCACAAAGCCAATTATTGGTAGCTTGGTTATAGCGTAAATCCACCCCATCCCCAAAGCCTCGTAGACGCGGCGAAACACCTCTACATTTTTAACAATCGTACCGTCTGGTAGTACAGCATGGATTCTGCCCATTGCGGTTTCAAAGTCAACACCGCCATTATCTTCAGGGTTATAGAAGTCGTCTGCAATATCTACAAAAGCTACCAATCCTCTCCCAGCATCCCGTTTTTGCAAAAAGTTGACTTCTCGCAAGCACAAAGGACACTCCCCATCGTAGAGGAGCTTAATTCGCCAGGGTTGTGTAGCTATTGATTCTTGAGACTGTGTTTTCGACGAGAGCATAATGTTTAGATATGTAACTATCTTTTATTTTAAGAAAAATTAAGCGCTCAGAAAATTACAACATCTTAGAGCAACGGCTAACAGAGAAGGAATTTATTTGCGATCAATACTCGATTGCTGATATTGCTCATTTTGGCTGGTTGTACATGGCAAATTAAAGGCTTGATAACTTAGAGCATTTTCCTCATCTTACTGCTTGGTACGATCGCATTGCTGCTAGGCCCGCCGTTGCCAAAGGCGTTACAGTACCCGCTCCCTCACCATTTGCCTAAATCTGGAGGAATTATGACCACAGCTTTAATTGTCGGTGCAGGTAATGGATTGAGCGCTTCTTTAGCCCATTTGTTTGCATCTGAAGGCATGAGCATTGCTTTAGCTGCTCGTCAGACTGATAAACTCAGTCAGTTGTGTAAGGAAATTGGTGCTGTCAGTTTTGCCTGCGATGCCTCGAAAATAGAGGATGTACAGCAGTTATTTATTGATGTCGAAAGTCAATTAGAGTCGCCAAACGTTGTAGTTTATAACCCCAGTTGGCGGATAAATGCCCCTTTTATAAACCTAAATCCAAAGGATGTTGCCAAAGCTATAGAAATCACTGCTTTTGGTTGATTTTTGGTTGCGCAGGAAGCTGCAAAACGGATGTTGCAGCAAGGAAATGGAGCAATTTTATTTACTGGCGCTTCAGCCAGCGTCAAGGGCTATGCTAAGTCTGCTCCTTTTGCGATGGGAAAATTTGCCCTGCGCGGTTTGGCGCAAAGTATCGCCCGCGAACTAGCGCCGCAAAATATCCATGTTGCTCATTTTGTCATCGATGGCGCGATCGCACCTCCAGCAACAGATAATTCTGCTGATAGTATGCTCGACCCCGATGCGATCGCTCAAACCTATCTCCATATTCTCCGCCAACCCCGGAGCGCTTGGACGTGGGAAGTTGAACTACGTCCTTGGGTAGAACGTTTTTAAGCAGATGCGCGATGTATTGGAAGTAAGACAATTTAAGGAAAATAACTCATGATCGATCTTTACTACTGGACAACACCAAACGGTCACAAAATTACGATGTTTCTAGAGGAAGTGGAATTACCTTACAACATCATTCCCATCAATATCGGCGCTGGCGACCAATTTAAGCCAGAATTTCTAAAAATCGCTCCTAATAATCGGATTCCGGCGATCGTTGACCGCAAACCCGCAGATGGCGGCGAACCTATATCTGTATTTGAATCGGGAGCAATCTTACTGTATTTAGCAGAAAAAATTGGCAAACTCATTCCTACGGATTTGCGCGATCGCGTAGCAGCTTTAGAATGGTTATTCTGGCAAATGGGCGGCTTAGGACCTATGGCTGGGCAAAATCACCATTTCAACCGTTACGCACCAGAAAAAATCCCTTATGCGATCGATCGCTACGTTAATGAAACCGGACGCTTGTATGCCGTGCTAAATAAGCAGTTAGAGGCAAAAGAATTTGTTGCTGGCACTTACTCTATTGCAGATATTGCGTCTTATCCTTGGATTGCAGGCTACGAGATGCAAGGTCAAAATTTAGATAATTTCCCTCACCTCAAGCGGTGGTTTGAAGCAATTAAGGCGCGTCCAGCAACTATTCGCGCTTATGAAAAAGCAGAAGCGTTTAAGGATCAACCCCTCGATATTGAAAAGTCACGGCAGTTATTATTCAACCAGTCCGCAAATACAATTGGCGGCGGCGCGTAGTATTCCAAGAAACTAGAGAAACAACATTACGATTATTAATAAAATATGTTTCCTCGTTTTTTGCCTTACGCAGTTAATCTACTGCAAGAAAACACCTCCATAGCTTTAGCAAAAAGTATCAAGCGAGAGCAAATTAGGACTCCCCTAAGCCAAAATGCGATCTCAACTGCTTACGTTTGCCAAGGTACAGGAACGCCAATACTCCTACTACATGGTTTTGATAGTTCTGTATTAGAGTTTCGCGCCCTTTTCCCTCTACTTGCTGCCTACAACCAAACGTGGGCGGTCGATTTATTAGGTTTTGGGTTTACCGAAAGGTTACTAGAAATTGATTACAATCCCAGTACCATCAAAACTCATCTATATTCCTTTTGGAAAACGCTAATTAACCGCCCAGTAATGCTAGTTGGTACTTCTATGGGCGGTGCAACGGCTATAGATTTTACTGTTACTTATCCCCATGCTGTTGAAAAACTGGTATTGATAAATAGTGTCGGTTTTAGTGGAGATTTTTCTTTAGGCAAATTGTTATTTCCGCCGCTAGATTACTTAGCAATTGAGTATTGGCGACAGCGCAAACTCCAAGCATTATTTTTAGGTAGTAACTTTGGTAATCTAAAGCCTGGGGAAATTGAAGCGATTAGATGCGCGGTATTGCACTTAGAAATGTCTAATTGGCAAACAGCAATGATGAGTTTTACTAAAAGTGGCGGTTATAGTGACTTAGTAGAAAAAATTGCCCAAATTAACACGCAGACATTAATCTTATGGGGCGAATTGGATGAGACATTGCCTAAAATAGACGCAGAGAAGTTTAATAAAGCGATTCCACATTCTCAGTTAAAATGGCTTGATTGCGGTCATGTTCCCCATTTAGAGCGATCGCAAGTTGTAGCAAATCA
The DNA here is from genome assembly GCF_057473825.1 of Aliterella sp. E5.1. NCBI lineage: Bacteria > Bacillati > Cyanobacteriota > Cyanophyceae > Chroococcidiopsidales > Aliterellaceae > Aliterella > Aliterella sp. E5.1. The sequence goes on along the minus strand of NZ_JBYCCV010000007.1, from coordinate 21,052 downwards.
GTTGCTCAATTTTAAGTAAGCATTCCGGCATTAAAAACTTGCGCGGCGGTCAAATTTAAGTCTTTTAAAGTCGGTGACTCAATAACTTCGCTACCTCGAAATTGACTAACTTGATACTCGTCCTCAACTAAACTATAAACTGAAATTGTTGGCTGTTTGGGGTTGCCTATATACCGTTTACCGCCCAAACCTAAGTAGTCTACAATCCAGTATTCAGGAATACCCAAAGTTTCGTAATCTACAAGCTTGTGTGCGTAGTCAGTGCGCCAATTAGTGCTGACAACTTCAGTAACTAGAGGGAGCGATGCGCCTTTAGTAATAGTAGAGAATTTTTCCCATAGCGGTTCTTCTGCTAGAGAAGAACTATCTACTAAAATTACATCTGGTGAGTAACTGGTGTCATTTTCTGGTGCTTTGATCATTACTTGCTTAGGGATAAAGTAGGGAAGCTGCAAGCGTCTAAATTCTAAAGTTAGTTCTGTAGCTAAAAAGCCAGTAATTTGCTCGTGCTTTCCCGTAGGCTGCATCTCAACAATTGCTCCCTTGTGCAGTTCGTAACGTCCACCTTCTGGCTTCCACTCTAGGAACTCTGTAAGCGTTATTAGCGTAGATAAGGCTTGAACAACCATAGCTTATACTGTCTCTACTTTTTACTTGTTGAATCTCTACTACTATTAAAGGCGATCGCCAAACCTATCAAGCTCAGCGTTAATAGTAACAACATTAACCAATCTCCAGCACGCACGTACAATGTTTTTGTTTCTCGGCGATAAATAGTTGCAGCGTGTAATTGGTAAGTATTGAGCTTAGATATCCACTCCGTTTTGCCGTGAGGATCGACAATTCCAGAATAACCAGTATTTGTTGCTCGTACTGCCCAGCGATCGCTTTCAATTGCCCGCATTACGTCTTGAGCGTGGTGCTGAGCGGGCATTGCGGGGCTGTAGTGGGCGTTATTGGCAGCACTGAGGATCAATTGACCACCCAGTGCTGTTTGGCGGCGTAAATGCTCAGAAAAGGCTGATTCATAACAAATACTTGCGATCGCGCGTCCAAAGGGTGTATCAAATACTTGGTTGTCTGCGCCTGCAACTTGATGAGCTTCTAAAGGAGAAAGGCGATCGATTAATGTTCCTAAAACTTCAGCAAACGGAATATACTCGCCCAAAGGTACTAACTTTACTTTGTTGTAGCGGCTGTAAACTTCCCCTGTACCTGTAAGCGTAAACAAACTATTTGTATAGCTGCTCCCTTGTTCTCCAAAGCCTCCCAGCCAAGCAACAACGCCTTTTTCTTGCACCGCCTGGTAGAAAGAACTACCCAGTATATCTCGCCAAAACAAAGGTAAGGCTCCTTCAGGGGTTAAAACTGCCTCAACTCCTTGGTCAGCAAGAGTTTTATAGCCCGTAGTATAACCTTCAAGCGCGCGACGTAAACCACCTGCATAAAGCTTAATTTCGTTAGGAATATTACCTTGAATAATCCCAACTTTTAATGCAGTTTCTGGCGGTTGAATTAGTGGCTGACTGGCTAATCCCCACCCAATTAAATGCAATCCGATTAATAAAGCAATGGCATAACTTAAATAGCCTCTATGACGGTGAAGCCAAGCTTCGGCAATCAATAAGTTAACCGTGGCTAAGGCGGCGGTTATCGCTGTAGTTCCCGATATTTGACCTAAATGTAAAATTGCTAAGTTGTGGGGGCTTTGGGTATAGGCTAATGTAGTCCACCACAACGCGCCCTTGCTCCAAAGGCTTTCTAAACCGCACCATAGGGTTGTACCAATTAAAATGCGGAGGGGAAAAGTTAAACTTTTCCCCAAAAAAGTCATGCAAGTTGCCCAAATCGCAACTAAAGCTGCTCCCCATAGTGTGAGGAATATCCAACAAAAAGCTGCGATCGCTAAACTAGCAAGCCAGGGTACTCCCATCCATGTCATAGGATGAATACCTGTAATCCACCAAATTGCTACACTGTGATAGCCAATTCCCCACAGCAAGCCACAAAGGAAAGTATTAGCTGTCGCTTCGACAATAATTACCCATAACGGTGCTAAAGCAATCCACGCTAGAAACCATGCACCAACAGGTGCAACAGTTAAACCCATTAACACCCCAGCGCCTAGAGCAATAAATAGGGGGAGAAAACCCCCCAATTTTATTTGCTTACTCTGCCTCAACTTCATCATCAATGACATTAGGCGGTACTAAAGCAACATCTGCGATCGCATCATCTTCATCCAATCGTTGCACTCTTACCCCAGTTGCTGTTCTCGACTGCGTAGGAATGGCGTTGACGGTTTGACGGATAATAATCCCGCGACTTGTTACCATCATGAGTTCATCATCAGCGTTGACAACCCGGAGGGCGGCAAGTTTGTCTTGTATTTTGCGGGGTTTAAATTTGGTGGCAATTTTCCCCTTAGTTGCCCGGTTGTACAGTTTGAACTGCGCTACAGGTACGCGCTTTCCATAGCCGCCCATAGTAATAATTAACACCCAAGGTCCCGTACCCTCAGTAACCGTTACTTCTTCACCTTCAGCAATTTCTAATTCAGTTTCTATAACGTCTACTTCAGTTTCCGTAATGTCTACTTCTTCAATTTCTACTTCTTCCGCCTCGGTATCTAATACGGGCAAAGTAGCAAGAACTGCACTGGGCAATATATCCATCCCAATTAGCTCGTCTCCAGCTTTGAGCTTCATCGCTCTTACGCCGCGAGTTGCTCTCCCTAGAGGGCGCAGTTGTTCTTTATTAGTTCTAAAGTGAATTGCCATCCCAGAGCGAGAGCCGATAATGATACTGTCTTCATTTCTTGCTCGCCTTACCCACCGCAATTGATCGCCATCTTCTAGAGAAATAGCAATTAATCCATTCGCCCGAATGTTACTAAAAGCTGCTAGTTCAGTTTTTTTGATGTAACCGTTGCGAGTCAACATTACCAAGTATTCATCGCTAGTAAATTCGCTGACTGGAACGATGGAGGTAATTTTTTCATTTCTGGGGATGGGCAACATCTGGACAATTGGCGCACCTCGGCTAGTGCGCGATGCAGCAGGAATTTGATAAGCCTTGAGGGAATACACTACACCGCGATCGCTAAAAAATAGTACGCTGTCATGATCGCAGCAAGTCAGAAAATGCTCGATCCCGTCATCTTCTTTAATTTTTGCTCCAGCTTTACCGCGCGTTGCTCTACTTTGCGCCTCAAAAGTGCTTACAGGCATCCGTTTGATGTAACCTTGCTCCGTGAGCAAAATTAAAGCTTTTTCATTGGCGATTAAGTCAATGTCTCCGAGTTCCCCCAAGTCTGGCTCAATTACTGTCCGTCTGGGGGTAGAGTGGGTAGCTTTGATTTGCTCGACTTCGGTTTCAACGATTTCTAAAATCCGTTCGCGTCTTGCCAATATATCTTGCAAGTCGGTAATTTGCGTTTGCAAATCATCGTGTTCGTGGCGGATTTTATCAGCTTCCAATGCTGTCAAACGGCGCAGTTGCATCTGCAAAATTGCGTCGGCTTGTTGCTCGCTAAGCGAGTAAGAGTCAATTAGCTGTACTTTAGCTGTCGGTGAATCGGCGGCTTGACGAATTGTAACAATAATTGCATCTAAATTAGCTAGAGCAATTAGCAAGCCTTGCAGCAGATGATCTCGTTCTTCCGCTTTGCGCAATTCGTAACGAGTGCGGCGGGTAATTGCCTCAATCCGAAAGTCTAAAAATACCTCTAAAAACTTCTTAATTGTTAGCAATTGAGGATCGTTATTGACCAGCGCCAACATATTTGCGCCAAAGTTTGCCTGCAAAGGTGTTTGCTTGTACAGGTTGTTTAGCACTACGCGGGGATAGGCATCGCGCTTTAGTTCTATAACTATTCGCATCCCATCGCGATCGCTTTCATCCCGAATATCGGCAATTCCTTCGAGGCGCTTTTCGTTCACCATTTCGGCGATTTTTTCGATCAGCGCTGCCTTATTTGTCTGGTAGGGCAATTCGGTGATAATAATCGCTTCTCGGTCTGGACGACCTCTTTGTTCGACGGTTTCAATTGCTGCAACCCCGCGCATACAAATTGAGCCGCGCCCAGTAGTATAAGCTTCTTTAATTGCTGCCGTACCTAGGATCTGCCCTCCCGTGGGGAAGTCAGGACCAGGAATGTACTGCATCAACTCCAAATCGGTAATTTCTGGATTGCGAATTAGCGCAACTAACCCTTCAATCAATTCGCTCAAGTTGTGGGGAGGAATATTTGTTGCCATCCCAACAGCAATTCCCGAAGAACCATTAAGCAACAACTGAGGAATTCGAGCAGGTAGTACGGTGGGTTCTTGCTGCGAACCATCAAAGTTATCGGTAAAATCTACCGTTTCTGCTTCTATATCCCGTAATAGCGAGTCTCCCGTCAATGACTGCAAGCGACATTCGGTGTATCGCATGGCGGCGGGTGGATCGTTGTCTATCGAGCCAAAATTACCATGCCCGTTGATCAGAGGCGATCGCATGGAAAAGTCTTGCGCCATCCGCACTAAGGCATCGTATACCGCCGTATCTCCGTGGGGGTGATACTTACCCAATACTTCCCCGACGACACGGGCGCACTTACGAAATGGACGATCTGCTGTTAGTCCTAGTTCGTGCATTGCGTAAAGAATGCGGCGATGCACAGGTTTCAGACCATCCCTGGCATCTGGAAGCGCCCGACCTACAATTACGCTCATCGCGTATTCTAGGTAAGACCGGGACATTTCATTACGCAAATCGGTGGGGATAATCCTCTCCTGAGAGGTCGTCATAGCTCAAAAAGCTCCAAAAATCTGAGATTTTAGTAGATAAACTCAATAAAGCGCCAATTTCTTCTAAATAGCTGCTATATTTACGTCAATTTCTGTTACAATTCTAGCACATTTTGGGGGTAGTAGTTGGTATTGGCAAGGCTTTAAGTTGTAAGGTTTTCTGTCTTCAGATAGTGGGTAGCTGTAAGGAAAAAAAATTAAGCTAAAGCGTCCAGTTGCAAAAATTACTTATGAATAGCGAAACAACTCCCAGCCAAGCAGAAAAAAGTACCGAAAACGAGGAAGTTGAAGTAAAAGCAGAAGTTCTCGATCGCATCAAGCACCCTCCGTCAATGGCTGATGCGATGATGGACTTAAGCCCCGAAGAACGACTCAGCAACCCGGCGGTTGTACCGCAGATGTACGACGAACCAGGCGACTTGAGAGACGACAGGAAACGCGACGAAAAACGCGACGAATGAGCAAACCACATTGCAACTAATTCGAGATATTGGCGAAAAAGGTCTTTTAGAGCGGTTGCAGAAGTTTTGCCTTGCCGAAGTTATTGGCGATGATGGGGCAGTAATGCCAACAAAGCCAGGACATTCTCTAGTTGTGACAACCGATGTACTGGTAGATAAAGTGCATTTTAGCGATCGCACTACTTCCCCGGAAGATGCTGGATGGCGCGCGGTGGCTGCAAATTTGTCCGATTTGGCAGCAATGGGCGCAACTCCATTAGGTATTACCGTCGGTTTGGCGCTTCCGGGGGATGTGGCTGTTGATTGGGTAGAGCGGCTATATCAGGGGATGAATCAATGCTTGCAAACTTACAATACAGCGATTATTGGCGGCGATCTGTGCAAGTCATCGGTAATTACGATCGCAATTACAGCTTTTGGACAAGTGGAACCCCGCGATATTATCCGTCGCGACGGGGCTAAAGTCGGAGATGCGATCGTTGTAACAGGCGTTCATGGTGCATCCCGCGCTGGTTTAGAGTTATTGCTGCATCCAGAATTAGGGCAAAATTTGAGTAATAGTGATCGCTTTTCATTAATTACAGCCCATCAACGCCCCCAACCTAGACTAGATGTATTGCCTTTACTGAAGCAAATTGCACTACCAATTGCCGGGATGGATAGCAGTGATGGATTGGCAGATGCGGTATTGCAGCTTTGTCAAGCAAGTTCTGTAGGTGCAATTATTGAGCATCGAAATATCCCAATGCCTAGAACTTTTGGTAACTGGCTTACCTCACAGCAAGCTTTAGATTACGCTTTATACGGCGGTGAAGATTTTGAATTAGTGTTATGTATGCCCGTAGTTGAAGCTCAAAAAATAGTCCAAAAACTCAACAGTGCGGCGATTATTGGCACAATAACAGCGAATAAACAAGTAAGGTTATGGGACGAGTCCAATCAAAATCCTGACCAACTACTTACTTTTGAACAAGGCTTTCAACATTTTTGATACTTTAATTTGTTAATCCAAAAACCTTAGCAAATCCTCCCAAAACCGCTAGAATCAGACCAATAATTACCCCTCGCAGGATAAACTCCTGGGTATCCAATCGTTTAGTGATGCCATCAACTTTTTTTGCCAATACCTCAACTTTTACCTTTAACTCCGAAACATCTTCCCCAATTTTGTCAACTTTGTTTTCTAGCCTAGTTAGGATCTCTTTCAAGTCATACTCAATAGCCGTCATTGTTTCCTCCTAACAAATACTTCTCTTTATTCCGTTTTAACGGACAATTCATCAAAAATTTGCCTAAACGAAAACCCCGACGAAGTTCTTTACCTCAACCGGGGCTTTCAACACTTTTGACTTTGCGGATTATTCACAAAGGGCAGCAAATTGACTTAAGAAGTAATACTTTAAACCCACTTTTGAGCCATTAATTCAGCCAAATCAACTACTCGTTGACTATAACCCCACTCGTTATCGTACCAAGCCATAACTTTAACCATGTCATTACCCATAACCATCGTTAGACTAGCATCCACAATTGAAGATGCGTCATGACCTTTATAGTCTGACGAAACTAGGGGTAAATCGCTGTATGCCAAAATGCCTTTGAGAGAACTTTCTGCCGCTTCTTGCAAAACTTGATTTACTTCTTCTGCGAAGGTATGTTTCTCAACTTGGATTACCAAGTCTACCATCGAAACGTTGGGAGTAGGTACGCGCAAAGCTACACCGTTGAGCTTACCTTTTAGGGCTGGCAATACCAAAGCCACAGCTTTAGCTGCACCCGTTGAAGTTGGAACAATATTCATGGCTGCCGCTCTTGCCCGTCTGACATCGCGGTGACTAGCATCTAATAAACGTTGATCTCCCGTATAACTGTGGGTAGTCGTCATTGTGCCTTTGATAATGCCGAACTTTTCGTGCAAAACTTTAGCAATGGGCGCTAGACAATTAGTCGTACAACTAGCATTACTAATGACAACGTGCTGTTCGTGGTTGTAATCGTGGTCGTTGACCCCCATTACAAACGTACCATCATCATTTTTTCCGGGAGCCGTAATTAATACTTTTTTAGCACCAGCTTTTATGTGCTTAGATGCCCCTTCTTTGCTGACAAAAACCCCTGTAGATTCAATGATTAGGTCAATTTCCCAATCTTTCCAAGGCAAGTTTTCCGGGTTGCGATCGCTTGTACACTTAATAGTCTTGCCGTTAACTATTATTGAGTTGTCATCGGCGCTAATATCTGCACCGTTCAACGTTCCTAGCATCGTGTCATACTTCAGCAGGTGAGCGTTGGTTTTTGGATCGGAAGTGTCATTGATGGCGACAAGATCGATATTACTATTTTCTCGACCAAGCCAGCACCTTGTAAAGTTGCGCCCGATGCGTCCAAACCCGTTGATCGCGACTCTAATCACAGCGTCTTGCCCTCTGGTGTGTTGAATAAACTTTTGGTATTGAACCACATCATATCGCAAAGGGTGGTTCATTATAACTTGCTGTTGGGGAGCTTGCTGAAAATATCCAAGTTTCCTTTAGATCTAGCCCAAGTAATACAATCCCAGCCTTGGGTGAGTAGTTTGCAAGTAAATTAAATAATTTTATTCATTAAACATTTGAGAGCGGTCAAAACTAAGATAATCTAAATATTTTTAACCATTAAAAATGGCTGTTTGCACTGCAATTGCTCAGTTTGACCGCATTGGCGTAAAAAATCTATCAAAATGTACATAGAAAAAAACATTGATTGTACTACCTACAAGATCTAATTCTTGATATGATAGCGCGTGACATTCATCCCCAATCGGGTGGTGCGGTGGGGTGTAAGGAGCAAAAATGCCAAATTCTGTTGACTTTAGCGGCAAACCATTTCATTTTATCGGTATTGGTGGAATTGGAATGTCTGCCTTGGCTTATATTTTGGCTAAACGCCAACTGCCTGTATCTGGCTCAGACACTCGTTCTAGCAATATTACGCAAAAGCTACAAGCAATTGGAGCGCAGATTTTTAATCGCCAAGCTGCCAGCAATTTAGAATTTTTCTTAGCAAAAAGTACCCGTCAAGCTGCCGTTGAAACAGAAGTAAGTTGCGATCGCGCGATCACAACTACCATTGATAAGTCAGCAATTGGCAACTCCCACTTACCCCAAGTAATCTACTCTACAGCTATAAATGCAGCAAATTTAGAATATAAAGCAGCGCTAGATTTAGGTTGCCTATTGATTCACCGCTCCGACTTACTCGCCGCTTTAATTGAGGAATATTCTACGATTGCTGTTGCCGGAACTCACGGCAAAACTACCACAAGTAGTGCAATTGCTTATATGCTACTGCAAGCAGGTCTAGACCCCACAATCGTTGTAGGCGGGGAAGTATTGGCTTGGGAAGGTAACGCCAGACTTGGGCAAAGTAAGTATTTGGTCGCCGAAGCCGATGAATCTGATGGCTCGTTGGTTAAGTTATCTGCGGCGATTGGTGTAGTCACAAATATTGAACTAGATCACCCCGACCATTATGTAGACTTGGAACAAGTAGTAACAACCTTTCTTACTTTTGCTAATCGCTGCGATACTTTGATAGGCTGCGTTGATTGCCAAACAGTAAAAAATCGCCTCAAACCCCAAGTTAGCTATAGTTTGGAGCCTACGGGCGCAGATTATACTGTCAGCGATATTGAGTACCGCGCCGATGGCACAACCGCCACTGTGTGGGAGCAGGGACAAGCTCTAGGGACATTGAATTTACGCTTATTGGGCAAGCACAATCTTAGTAATGCGATCGCATCAGTAGCTGTAGGTAGGTTGCTCAAGCTAGATTTTGCTACTATTGCCCAAAGCCTTGCTACCTTTGTCGGCGCAAGTCGTCGTTTTGAAGTACGGGGCGAAGCGGGTGGAATTACTTTTATTGACGATTACGCCCACCATCCCAGCGAAATCCGCGCCACCCTAGAATCAGCGCGTTTGCAAGCAAAACCGGGAGCGAGAGTAGTAGCAATTTTTCAACCCCACCGCTACAGCCGGACGTTGACATTTTTAACAGAGTTTGCCGGATCTTTCCCAGATGCCGATTTAGTAGTAGTTACAGATATTTACAGCGCCGGAGAGCAAGATGTGGGCTTAGTTAGCAGCCAAAAATTGGTAGAGTTAATTGCCAAACAACAAACAGAAGTAACATACCAACCTAGCCTAAACGATGTTTCTCAGTTTCTGCTCGAAAACCTCCGCCCTGGAGACATTGCTTTATTTTTAGGAGCGGGAAACCTCAATCAAATTATCCCCAGCGCGATTTCTGCCATTGCTCAACTATCTGCCTAACTCCTACTAGCCCTATGAACCTCCCTGCCGCCGAAGGTCAAATTAAAGCCCAAGTCTCTCTTGCCACCTTAACCTCGTTTCGAGTAGGAGGCCCTGCCCAATGGTACGCCGCACCGCGTAACTTAGAGGAATTAAGAGCTAGTTTTGAATACGCTCAAAGGCGGGAATTAAAAATTACCATGCTGGGAGCGGGGTCTAATTTACTAATTAGCGATCGCGGTATTCCTGGATTGGTAATTAGCACTCGTCACCTGCGCCACAGCCAATTTGATCCCCAAACAGGTCAACTTACCGTCGCCGCCGGGGAGCCATTGCCGAGACTTGCATGGCAAGCCGCCGAAAGAGGCTGGCAAGGCTTGGAATGGGCGGTAGGAATACCAGGGAGTATTGGGGGTGCGGTAGTGATGAATGCTGGCGCTCATAAAAGCTGCATGGCAGATATGTTGATTAATGCCCAAGTGCTTTTACCGTCTGGAGAAATAGAAAATCTAACTTTAGAGGAATTAGGTTATACCTACCGTACTTCTTCATTGCAAGGAAGCGATCGCTTAGTTACTCAAGCTACTTTGCAACTCCAACCAGGCTTCGATCCAAGCCAAGTGATGGCAACGACTAGCCAACATCTAGAGCAACGAAAAACAAGTCAACCTTACCATTTACCCAGTTGTGGCAGCGTATTTCGCAATCCTCTACCTTACACGGCAGGTTGGCTAATTGAGCAAAGCGGACTCAAAGGCTACCAAGTGGGTGCTGCCCAAGTAGCGCAACGCCATGCCAATTTTATTCTCAATTGCGGCGGTGCTAAAGCAAACGATATTTTTAGCCTCATTAACCACGTCCAGCAACAAGTACAGCAAAATTGGTCGATTTGGCTGCATCCAGAAGTAAGAATGTTGGGAGAATTTCAACCAATTGGTTAATCGCGCTGGCAAATAACTCTAGGAACTTCCGCAGCGCATCTATAATTTAATGGAACTTTAATAGCATTATTAAGCGATTAATATCATGACAAAAGGACAAGGGTTTGGGTTTGGGTTAGGCAAGATGAAAGAATTAGCTGATGCTTTTAAAAAAGCCCAGCAAGTTCAAGAAAATGCTAAAACCCTCCAATTAGAATTGGAGCAAATGGAAATACCCGGCGAAGCTGGTGGTGGGTTAGTTAAAGTAGTCTTGAGCGGCAATCAAGAACCGAGGCGGGTAGAAATTTCCCCCGACGCTGTATCCGAGGGAGCGGAGGTACTTTCTGACCTCGTAACTGCGGCAATGAAAGATGCTTACAACAAGTCTACGGCGGTAATGCGCGAACGGATGGAAGAACTAACCAGTGGTTTAGAGTTACCAGGGATGTAAATACGCGCGAGTGCGGCGCTAGTTTAATAGTAGTGCCAGCACTCCGAGCAAACTTATGACGTGCAAACTTTTATTTGTCTGTTTGGGCAATATCTGTAGGTCGCCTACGGCAGAAAATATTATGAATCATTTGATCGAGCAGGCAAATTTGGGAAGTAGTATTGTCTGCGATTCGGCAGGTACGGCAGGCTACCATGTGGGCAATCCTCCCGATCGCCGTATGAGTTTCGCTGCCGCAAATAAGCTAGGTATTGAGCTAGTGGGTCAAGCAAGGCAGTTGCAAGCATCGGATTTGAAAGATTTTGACTTAATCTTAGCGATGGATAAAGCCAATTACCAAGATATTTTGGCGCTTGACTCCACAGGAGAGTACAGCGATAAAATTCATTTGATGTGCGATTATTGCTCCAAATATTCCACTCAAGAAGTCCCCGATCCTTATTACGGCGGTACAGAAGGCTTTGATCGCGTTATTGATTTACTCTTGGATGCCTGTACGGGGTTGTTGCAAGCGGTAAAAAAATAATCTCTAATCTACTCTACTAACCGATTTTTCATCGCGAAACCAACTAACTCTGCCCGGTTGCTAGTAGTGGTTTTTCTCAATAAACTACTAACGTATTTTTCAACGGTGCGGGGACTCAAATGTAAGCGGGTGCCGATCTCTGCATTAGAAAGCCCGTGAGTGAGTAATAACACTACCTGCTGTTCGCGCAAAGTTAGATGTAGGAGTAACCCATTGCTTTGGGTAGGAGTCGCCTTAGAAGGCTGTAATTGAGCGCTAACTTCCCCTATAAACGACGCGAGATATTCAGAGTGCAACATTTGACTCCGCTCTAAAAGGTTATGGATTGCTGCACCTAGTTCCTTTAAGTCAAAAGGTTTGGGTAAATAGATATCGCAACCTGACTTATACCCTTGGATTCGTTCTTCCGTTTTATTTCTACCACTCAGAAATATCACTGGTAACAAGCGAAATACTGGATGCTGGCGCACTTGTTTTACCAGTTCGTAACCATTTAGCCGGGGCATCACAATATCTGTCACCATCAAATGGGGATGATAAGCTTCTACCATCTCCAACGCAGATTGACCGTCAACAGCCATGACAACGGTATAACCATACATTTCTAGGTAATCGCCGATTGCTAGACGAGTCCCTGAATCATCATCAGCAATTAGGATCGTCAAAGGCATGATCAAAAACTAACATAATACAACTGGAGCTAAAACAATCAACAAACGCAATGTCTATATAGTTGACTAAATTATTGCAACCTCTAACAAATAAACGGTTATAAGCAAACAAATTAAGAAATTAACGCGGACTAAGTATAAATACTTTTACCTCATTATTAGGCTACTTAATATAAAAATAAGCGATCGCTCAAATCTGTACTTATACCTTTAAATAGACAATTAGTTAATTTTTTTGATTAATATGGATAAACGCTTCCTATCTCCAGATCAAAAATTGAAGCTGTAATAAGTCTACATGAGCGAAAAGAGCGAAAGTTACAAAGTAGTTAGCGATAATCGTCAAGCCCGTTACCAATATGAAATTCTCGAAACTTACGAAGCCGGACTTCAGCTAGTAGGAACAGAAGTAAAATCTATTCGTGAAGGTAAAGCAAACCTCACTGATGGCTATGCCTTAATTCGTGAAGGCGAAGCATGGCTAATCAACGTCCATATTTCTCCTTATACAGGGAGTGGTAGATATTTCAATCACGAACCCCGCCGCAACCGCAAATTACTCCTCCATCGTCAAGAAATTCGCAAGTTGATTGGCAAGGTTGAACAGCAGGGCTTAACATTAGTAGCATTGAAGATGTACCTAAAAAAAGGCTTAGTCAAAGTTACTATTGGGCTTTGTAAAGGTAAAAAATTGCACGACAAACGGGAAGATTTGAAACGCCGTCAAGATCGGCGCGATATTGAAAGAGCAATGAAAAATTATTAATCCAAGAGATTAGTTACAGCGTTGTATCTCTTTAGTAAGACTACAAAACGCTGCAAATTTATAGCGGAAGATTGATTTTAATTGCGGACAAAACCGATAACTTAATAGGGACTCGCAAATAAATTCAGGAAAACCATACTATGAAACGTTCTAATTTATCAGTTCTATTTGGTGCTAGTGCTATTGGTCTAAGCCTAGCAATTCTACCTTTGTCTTTACCAGTTTCCGCTCAAACAGATACGGCTCCCGGAACAACAACGGCTCCTAACACTACAACTACTGAGCCAGTGCAAGGTATTAATAATGTTAACACTGGCGATCGCGATTTTGATTGGGGCTGGTTGGGATTAATTGGTCTTGCTGGTTTAGCAGGTTTGTCTCGCAAGCATGAAGAACCTACACGTTACCGCGATCCTGACCCCATCAACACAACCCCAGGCTACAGAGAGTAAAGCCTAACGTGCTTTGTCATAATGGCAAAAATTGAGTTATCTCGTCTTGCAAGTAGAAAACACAAAGTAAATAGCAAATTTTCTACTGCTCGTAAATATTCAAATTTTCGTAAAGCCTCAGAATATCCTCTGAGGCTTTATTTGTACTGAGTCCAAAAAGTAACGATGAATTTTTCTCAAGCTGCGGTTGTCAATCCGTATTCTGAGAGAGGCAGAATTCAGCAAATTCAGGGGATGATGGCAAAATAAAAATAACAGCAAAAGTAGATGATTGCAAACCAACACGAAAAAGGATGGGAAATCATATACCATCGCGCCCATGCCTTACTAGCGGCGGAAATAGCAGGACACTGGCACGCTAAAGATAGACCAAAACGAATAATTGAGACTGTAGCAGCTATTTCTCATCACGACGATTTGGAGCGCGAATGGTCAGAAAAAAACCTGACCCCCGCAGGTACTCCCTTAGATTTCACCCTAGATAAAGAAACTGACTTAAAAAAGCTCAAAGAACATACGCTTAATTCTCGCTACCGGGGGCGATGGGTGGCAATGTTAATTTCTATGCACACCAGCTTTCTCAATGAAGGGAAACGAGGAGAATCGCCGGAACTTGATAGCTTTTTGGCCGAACAACTGGCAAATCAAGCAAAATGGCGCAAAGAATTAAAAGTTAGTAAAGAAGAAGCTGAAAAAGCTTATGCTTTTTTTCAATGGTGCGATCGCTTTTCGTTAATTCTTTGCAATCGCGAGTTACCCGCCGGAGAACGAGCTTTAGAAATTAGTAAAGGACCCGACGGCAAGCGCTATGATGTGATGGAAACAAGCGACGGGAATGTCTGCATCGAACCTTGGCCTTTTGAGCAAGAAAAGTTTACCGTTGCTGTTGAAGCAAGTTATTTAGAGCAAGTACAGTTTACTGATAGCGCCGAACTTACTACAGCACTGCAAAATGCGCCGATTAAATTATTGGAGTGGACGCTAGTTAAGCAATAAATAATAAGCGGCAAGATTGATTCGAGGTTTAGGAGAAGTATTATATATTACATATTTCTCCCGCTCCCTTATTACCAGCCATCTTCCTCGGCTGTTGATTGACCCCAGATTTCTAAATCCAACTCATTGAGGTAAGTCAAGGCACTTTGAATTTGTTCTGGTTTACCTCGTAATTCCAATTCAAACCAGCCATCATCTCGCGTATTTGCACCGAGTAAAGCGGCGACAATATTTACAGCGATGCCGTAGTGGGAAACTAAACGCGAAATTATTGGTTCTTCGTGCAAGTCTTTGGGAATGTGAATTTTGATCCGCGTTTGAGTTTGTCTTGATGTCTGCAAAGGTAAATGAGATGAAAAATTGCGATTATTTTGAGCAGTTATAACGCACTCTCCTATTCAATATCTTTGATTTGAGTTTTACGTTCGAGAATTTCTTTCAATACCAATGTTACTAAAGCTAAACCTGCCAGCAATACCGCCGCCGCAAAGGCAGACTCGGTTTGATATTGTTTGTAAGCTTCCTCAACAAATAGGGGCAAAGTTTGAGTTTTACCACCAATATTTCCCGATACAACCGACACTGCGCCAAATTCTCCCATAACTCTAGCATTGGTCAAAATCACGCCATAGAGCAAGCCCCAGCGAATATTTGGGAGAGTAACGCGCCAAAATATTTGCCAATCGCTTGCACCTAAAGTTTTTCCTGCTTCTTCTTGGTCAAAACCAGATTCTTCCAAAACTGGAATCACCTCACGCGCCACAAAAGGCATGGTAATAAAAGCACTAGCAATTACCATTGCTGGCAGAGCAAAAATAATTTTAATATTTGTCGCCTCTAAAATTGGACTAAACCAGCCATTACGACCGTAAAGCAGCACGAGCATTAGTCCCGCTACCACCGGAGAAACAGCAAAAGGTATGTCTAAAATACTAATTAGCAACGCGCGACCGCGAAACTGGTTGCGGGCAAGTACCCACGCCGCACATAGTCCAAAAACTGTATTAATCGGGACAACAATTAAGGCAATTATGACTGTGAGTTTGACTGCATGGAGAAAAACAGGGGTTGTTAAGTTTTGGAAAAAAGGCCCAAAACCTGACTTAAAGGCTTGAGCAAAGACATTTGCTGCCGGAATAAATAGAATTAAGCAAAGATAAGAAATCGCAATTCCAATTAAAACAAATTTTACCCAAGAGCGATCGCTTGACGCTGATTTTTTCTTTGCTAAACCTGGATTAAAAGACTTACCAGCAATATTAGAGTTCATAGCGTCGTCCCCAAGCTTGTAATAGGTTGATTGCTAAAAGAACCAATAGAGAAATAAACAGCAAAACCGTACCAATCACCGTTGCGCCCGAATAGTCGTACTGTTCCAACCGTTGAATAATTAGCACCGAGGCAATTAGGTCTTGAAAGGGAATATTAGAGGCGACAATAACCACTGAACCGTATTCTCCCACCGCACGAGAAAAAGCTAAAGCTATACCCGTCAGCATCGCTGGCATCAAAGGCGGTAATATTACCCGCCAAAAAGTCTGCCATCTAGAAGCCCCCAAAGACCATGCTGCTTCTTCGATCTCTTTTTCCATTTCTTGCAGTACAGGCTGCAAAGCCCGTACGACAAAGGGCAAGGAAATAAATAACATCGCCACCCCCACACCCAAGCGCGTAAAGGCGATTTTAATTCCGTAGGGTGCTACCAAGGAACCAAGCCAACCGTTATCGCTATAAACTGTTGCTAAAGTCAAACCGGCAACGGAAGTAGGCAACGCAAAAGGTAAATCGATAGCCGCATCTACTAGCCGTTTGAGGGGGAAATCGTACCGAACCAACACCCAAGCAATCAACAGTCCCAAAACTCCGTTAATCAGAGCAGCAACAAAGGCGGTAACGAAGGTAACATCATAAGTTGCCAAAGCTACTGGACTTGTGGCAATTTTCCAAAAGTCAATCGGTTTTTCTGTAGCTGCTTTTAATATCAACGCGGATACTGGCAACAACAAGATAATTGTCAGATAACCTAAAGTAATTCGCCAAGGCAAAGACAGCCCTAATAGTTTGTTTAGGGGTTCCCATCCCGGTTTTTTTTGCTTGGAGTAAGAAGATACCATTTATAGTTTTGTACTCAAGAGGTTGGTAATTTGTCAGCTATGCCTAATTAGCTTGGATCTTGTCAAAAATTGCTCCGTCTTCAAAAAACTTTTTCTGAACTTCATCCCATCCCCCCATATCTTGGGCAGTAAATAAAGTTTTGATCGGCACGTACTGCTTTGTGACTTCGGCAGCTACCGTAGGATCGACAGGTCGAAAGCCTACTTTAGCAAATTCCCGTTGTGCTTCTGGGGTATAAAGATATTCCACAAAGGCTTGGGCGATTTCTCTTGTCCCGTGTTTGTCAACGTTGGTATCTACTACGGCGACAGGATTGTCAATGGAGATATTCACGTCAGGAACTACGTAAGGCAATTTTTCGTCATTTAAACCCGCTAAAATTACTTCATTTTCGTAGTTAATTAGTACATCTCCCTGTCCTTGCTTAAAAAACACATCGCTTGACTCGCGGGCATCTCTGGGCAAAACCGGGGCATTTTTAATCACTTTAGTTGTATATTCCAGCGCTTGCGCTTCATCGCCTCCGGTTCTTGTTACCGAACCCCACAAACCTAAGAAGTTCCATCTAGCACCACCGGAAGTTTTGGGATTGGCAGTAATTACGCCTACTCCCGGTTTAGCTAAGTCTGCCCAAGTTTTAATGCCTTTGGGATTGCCTTCGCGAGTAACTAAAACCGCTACAGACTTATGCGCGATCGCATTATTAGGTGCTTCTTTTTCCCATCCCGGCGCAATTAGTCCGGCTTGCTCAATTTTTTTTATATCTAATGCCAAAGCTAAAGCTACTATATCAGCGTCTAATCCATCAATCACCGCACGGGTTTGAGAGCCACTACCGCCGTAGCTTTGGTTAAAGGTGACGTTTTGATTTTTTTCTTGCTTCCACTTAGCGGTAAATTGAGGAATGATTTTTTCGTAGGCAGCGCGGGTAACAGCGTAGGAGACAAGAGTTAATTCTTTGTCGCCCGTAGGATTATTAGTGCTGTTTCCTCCCGCCGAACAAGCAGCGATCGCACTTGATAATACTACTCCTACCAAAAATAACGCTACAAAGTTTTTTAACTTGTTTTTGGTTATACGCCACCAACTCATACTTAATTTCTCCTATTAATCCCCGGTTAATCGGTCGGGATACCGGACTATTATATCAAAGTAGATGATACAGGAGAATTAGGCAACAGATAAAATCTTTACGGCAAGGTAGTGTTATCAAGCTAAAATTTACGCCAGCTTAAAGTAGCGATTTCTGATGACGAAAAAGCTACTCAAATTGCGATCGCAATAGCGAAACTAATCAGGGTTGAATTAGATTACTTACAAGTAGCCATTTTCTGCTAAAAAGGCTGGAGTTAAATCACTATCGACATCTTGCCGAGAATTAGGGATTAATTTCTCCATATACTTACCCAAAATATCTGCTTCCAAATTTACCGCATCTCCTAGTTGCAAATGAGCTAGGTTTGTTTCGGCGTAAGTTAGGGGAATAACCGCTACTTTGAACCAACAACGAGCATCATCATAATCGGCAATAGTTAAACTTATCCCATTGATAGCAATGCTACCCTTGGGGACAATGTAACGCGCGATCGCCTTAGTCGTTGTAAAACTCATCTCCCAAGAAGTCGCCGTTTGCTCCTTAGCATCCAAGTAACCAACTCCGTCTATGTGTCCCATCACAAAATGCCCCCCCAACTTACTCCCCACGCGCAAAGAAGTTTCTAAGTTGACAAAATTATCATCTTGTTGCCTTTGAGCAAGAGTAGTACGCCCAAGCGTTTCTGGAGAAACCGCAGCGATAAATCCTTGGGGCAAAACTTCCACAACAGTAAGACAAATACCATCTACCGCCACGCTATCACCAAGGGCAAGATCGGTCAAAATTAAACTAGCATTATCATCATTGCAATTGACACTTAGGCGATCGCTTCCTAGAGAGCGAACTTGTCCTAATGCTTGAACTAATCCTGTAAACATGAAACCTCGACTCTGGCAAAAAATCTGTCTAAATAAAAATCATCTTAATTTCTTCTAATCTGCTTTACATAAATCCGATCAAGACGGGTCATACTTGGGTAATGAAGGTTTGTTCAACACCGCAAAAAATTAAATATTCCTCCTAGATTGGAGTTAAATTGATTCAATTATCACTATAAATATGTATAACTTCCCTACCACCTTACATCTAGCTCTAGTGTACCCCCTTGCCACAATCGCTATAAATACAAAGGATTTTAGAGGCTACGTCAATGATTGAAATGAGAGTTGCTGGCATTGCTATAGATGCTGTAAACCGCAGCCCGATTGTATTGCTAAAAGATGGAACCGAGCGCCGAGCGCTACCAATTTATATAAATCAAGACCAAGCTAAGGCAATTATCAGCGCCTTAGAAAACCAAAAACCGCCCCGCCCGCTAACTCATGATTTGATGGCAAATATGCTAGAAGTCTGGGGTATGACTTTAGATCGCGTGGTGATTCACTCCATCCAAGATGGTACATTTTACGCTGTCTTGAGCCTCCGCTTTGGCGAAGTCAAAAAAGACATTGATGCGCGTCCAAGCGACGCTATTGCGATCGCTCTGCGTACCAATAGCCCTATCTGGGTGATGGAAGAAGTAATTGCCGATGCCTCTATTCCTGTCGATCGAGATGCAGATGAAGCTGAACAGCAAGCTTTTAAAGAATTTCTATCCAATCTCCGCCCAGAAGATTTGATTCAAGGCAAAGGCTTTGGTTTGGGAGAATCTTGAGCGATCTTTTATGCGTTATCGACGTTTTGGTAAAACCAATCTTTATTTGTCCGTCTTCTCTTTAGGAACGATGCGCTACTTGGCATCCCCAGAAAATGCGCAAAAGACAGTAGAAAAAGCGCTGGCTTTAGGCATCAATCATTTTGAAACTGCTAGAGGTTACGGCAAAAGTGAGGAGTATTTGGGAGCGACGTTAGCTCAAAGCTTGCCCGCAGAACGGAGTCAAATCTATATCACTACTAAAATCACCCCAACGATAGATGCTGATTCTATGCGTCGGCATATTGACGAATCTTTGCAGCGCTTGCAGCTAGATTACATAGATTGTCTGGCAATTCACGGGATCAACACTTGGGAACATCTCCAGTTGGTACAGCACAATGAGGGCTGTATGCAAGCGGTACAAGCCGCCGTAGACGATGGACGAGTCAAGCACGTTGGGTTTTCAAGTCACGGCTCTTTAGACTTAATCAGCGCGGCGATTAATTCCAACTTATTTGAATTTGTCAGCTTGCATTACTACTACTTTTTTCAACGCAATGCCGCCGCCCTAGAATTAGCCAAAACAAAAGATTTGGGGATATTTATTATCTCTCCTGCAGATAAAGGCGGCAAGCTTTATACCCCGCCTCAAAAGCTGATTGATTTGTGTTATCCCCTCACACCCTTAGAATTAAATTACCGTTTTTTGCTTAGCGATCCCAAGATTTCTACCCTCAGTGTAGGAGCAGCTACGGCGGAAGAATTGATCGCACCGCTCCAACAAAGCGATCGCGACGAGCCTTTGACACCTATTGAAATTGCTGCTTGCCAACGCTTAGAGGAGCAATTAAATCAAATAGAACCGCAAAAATGCAGTCAATGCTACGCCTGCTTGCCTTGCCCAGAAAATATTAACATTCCCGAAATTTTACGTCTACGTAATCTTGCGGTTGCCTACGATATGATTGACTATGGAAATTATCGTTACACAATGTTAGAAAATGCTGGTCATTGGTTTCCCGGAACCAATGGGAGTCGTTGCACAACTTGCAGTGACTGCCTGCCTCGGTGTCCAGAACAACTAGATATTCCTGCCCTGTTAGCTGATGCTCACCAAAAGCTCAACGGCTCCCCCCGCCGTCGCCTGTGGGGCTAAGTATAAAAACTAACGTTTTTAATAACTAGGTAGCTTTTTGCCAAAAGAAAATTAGTCTAAGCCATTAAAACTATGAAAAACAATTCCCTTGCGGCAATAAAACCTCTAGAAAATACTCTGTTTTGGTTATTAGCGATTTCTGCAAGCTTAACTGCTGTCTACGTCAGTTTGTATACAAAGCTTGATGGTGACTTAAGCCAAGTAACGATCAGTTTGCTAGGCTTGGGGGCAGTGTTTTCTTTACTAGCCGAGAAGCGTGAAAAATTGATACTCGAAAGCGATCTTTTTTCAAGTTTGCTAGGTATTTTGTTAATTGCTTTTGTCCTAGTCAGAAGTAATTATGTTGACGCTATTGATTCTTTTGTGGAACTTACACCCTTTGTAGCCTTTCTAGGTGTAGCCCTCCTGGCTTCAGGTATTAAAGGACTGCGTCAGTATTGGTTAGAATTACTAATTATTTTTGCTTTTAATATACCTGTGGGGTATATTGCCAGCCGCTTAGACATATCAATAATTACAGCAAAATTTTCTTTTGCTTTTTTATCATATTTGGGCTTTCCCGTTCTGCGCCAAGGAGTAAATATTATTCTACCCACCGGAGCAATTGAAGTATACCCAGGCTGTTCGGGAATGGAAACTATGTCCCAGCTAATGAAGTTGGCAATACTATTTATAGTCATGTTTCCCACCAGCCTAACCAAAAAAATCATTGTTCCCCTTGCTG